>NZ_FRBF01000013.1 GCF_900142545.1 Fibrobacter sp. UWT2
GCTATACTGTTGCTTCCTTTGCCGGGAAGGGGTGAATAAAAACGGCGAACCTCCTTATCCTGCGCTCGCGAAGTGACTTTTTAAGGGTCAACTATCTATCAAGGTTATCATTCTTGTGATTTTTTTCACTTTTCTCTTTTTTTTGTTATTTTAATGTTCGTATAAACATGACGATGCGATTAAGAAAGGAGAGTTGTTCATGGGTATAAAGATGAATAGAATTATGCATTCAATTCTAGCGATTGCTATAGCCTCGACTGCAGTTATGGCCGCCCCTAAAAAGCAACCGCTCACAGTTTGGATTATGCCCAATGGCGCATCTCCGCAAGAAACCCTCGAAAAACGTCTTGAACTTTACACCAAGAAGACCGGCATTCCGACCAAGGTCGAAGTGCTTGACTGGGGTGAAGCCTGGAACCGCATTACTGCCGCACTCTCTGGAACACAGCAAGCTCCCGACGTTTTGCAGCTTGGCACCACCTGGATTCCGTACTTTGCATCCCGCAAGGAAATCAAGCCGCTCAACGAAGAACTTTCGGCAATTCAACCGGAACGTTTTGTCCCCGTCAGCTGGAACACGACCCATATCGACGGAGACTCGACAATCTATTCCGTGCCTTGGTTTATCGATATTCGAGCTGTTCTTGCCAACAAGAGAATCCTTGCTGAACACGGCATCACTAAAGATTCCATTAGAACCTACGAAGGATTCAAGAACGCAATTCGCAAAGTCAACCAAAAAGACGAAGTTCTTGAAGACGGTGCCCACGTACGCGGTTACGCATTCCCCGGCAGGAGCGACTGGAACCTTCCTCACAACTTTGCCCCCTGGATCTGGAGTAACGGCGGTTCGTTCATCAAGAAAGACACAGACGGCAAGTGGCACGCCAACATTCTTTCTGAAGAAACGCTCCTCGGTATCGCAAGCTACCTCCACTTTATCATGGATACGCTCGTAGCGCCCGAAGCCCTGCAGACCAATACGGCACAGATTGCCCAGCAATTCAACAATGGCGAGCTCGCCTTTATCGTGAGCACTTCCGAAATCATCATGCAGACCCGTTTCCACGGAAACATGGGAGGCCTTTCTAACGCCCGAATCGGTTCCGACAGCGTCATGGTAGTTCCCATTCCTAAGGGCAAGGTCGGAAGCGTCAGCTTTATCGGCGGTTCAAACCTCGCCATTCCGGCAAGCAACAAACGCAAAGAAGCTCTTGACCTTTTGCTCTTCTTGACCGACGACGAAAACCTGGACGCCTACACAAAGCAGATTGGCCTATTGCCGCCCTCTAGAAAGGTTTTGCAGACTTGGGCCGAAGACGAAGAATACCGAGTGCTGGTCCGCGCCCTTGAAACCGGTCGCGCCTACGTGGCCATTCCGGAATGGGGCGAACTGGAACAGCAACTCAACACACTATTCAGCGCCATTTGGGAACAGATGGAAATTCCGTCGCTCTATTCCGAAGACAAGCTGTACGAGATTTTCAAGGACCTCACGGTCGAAATCGACAAAAAGTTGAACTACCCGACAACCAATATTATGACGGCAGCCGAATTCAAGGCCGCCTGGAACAAGATCAACGAAGAAAGCCAGCCGAAGGTTGAAGTCGCCAAGGACTCCACAAACGAAGCCGTTGACAGCAATATGAAAAAAGCTCCGTTTGTATTCGTTGTCATGCTGGTCCTCGGATTCCTGTTCGCCTTCCTCCGCAAGCGCAAGAAATAACCGACTTTAGAAGATTTCGCCTATGTCTACCACTACGATATCAGGTTTCTCGCGAAGCATCGTCTTCAAGATGCTTATCGTTTTGATTTTCTCCATGACCCTCGTGGTCACGGGGAGTATCCTTATATTCACGTCAAAACAGACCAACCTGATGTTGGAGTGGAGCTTCAACAACAACGAATCAACGCTTTCTCAGATTGGCTACATGGCGTCTAGCGAAATGAAGCAGTTCGGCGACCGCCTGACGCTTCTTTCCAAGACTTCTGAAATCCAGAGCCTAGACCCCAATACCGCAGCAAGCTACCTCAAGAGCTATAGCATTTCGTCGCTGTTCATTTCGGGCGAAACAGTTACTTTGTACGACAGAGAAAACTCGTTTATTTGCGACAATTCCATGGTCGGCATTCCAACAGAAAGCCCCTACCCCATTGATTTTTCGCGCATTACTCCGCACCGCCCTTACTTGACGCCCTGGTTTAGGGAAGCAAAGGATGCACCCCCGAAGCGTCTGTTCGGCATTAGCATTACAAACAAGTCTAGTTCCAGCGGATACCTGCTTGCAGAATTCTCACTTCGCAGACTTTGGACGAACTTCCCTAACTATAAAATTGGTAAAAACGGATTCCTGGTCGCCATTAACGGTCAAGGAGAAATTCTGTACCACCCCGACTTAAAGCGTTGGCTTACAGATACACACAAGATCAACGAACTTGGATTTACAGAAATTGATCCTCGCAACTATGATGTCAAGAAAGCTCAGTTCCAGAAGCTTTACGACAACGAGCAGTATCTTGTTAACTACTACTTTGATTCTAACACCGATTTTGGTCTCTTTGCTTTCCAGCCGAAACGCGAAATTGACGACCTAATTTCTTCGGCAACGCAGGCAAGCCTCGCCATTCTCGTGATTTCAATTCTGATAATCTTCCTTGTCGCAGCATGGATGTTCTACATGCTGGGCGTTCCGCTGAACCGCATTACCAAGCACATCCGTAGAATCACTGACGGAGACCTTGATATCGAAAACATTGACGTGGGTAGCCGTAAAGACGAACTGGGCCAGTTGGGCAACGCCTTCAACTCGATGCACGATACCATTAAACGTCAGATTAAGGAACTGAACGCCCATAGAGAAATCTTGGAACAGGAAGTCAAGGAACGAACCAAGGATTTGGAACTGGCCAACAAGAAGCTGGAACTGATTTCGAAGACCGACGAACTGACGGGACTCCCGAACCGCCGCGAAATGAACGAAACCGTCGCAAACGAAATGGGTCGTTCAGCCCGAACCCACAAGCCCTTCTGCTTTATCTTTATTGACATTGACCACTTCAAGAATATCAACGACACCTACGGCCACGCCTGCGGCGATATCATCCTGAAGTCGGTGGCCCAGACCATTCGCGGTCTGTTGCGCAAGTACGATGTCTTTGCCCGCTACGGTGGCGAAGAATTCTTGACCCTGTTGCCCGAAACGGACCTCGAAGGCGCAAGAGTTGTCGCCGAACGTTTCCGCAGACAGATCGAAAAGATGACCGTTCGCTACGCGGACTTCACCATCAAGATTACCATTACGCTCGGTGTCGCCAAGTTCGACGAACGCCTCGGTGCAGACCGAAGCATCCAGATGGCAGACAAGGCCCTTTACCAAGGTAAGGAAGGCGGCCGTAACCGCGTGATCGTGTGGAAGCCCGAATGGGTGACCGAAGCCGACTACGAGGCTGCCGCTATCGAACTCGCCGCCTTGAAGAAGGATGCCGAAAAGCCCAAGGGCGAAAATTTCCAGGTAAGCCTTGACTATATCGAAGACCACCCGCTCAAAATGGCCGCAGAATCTGCGGAACAAGAAAAGGGCGAAGATGAACGCGATGACGAAAATTCGCCTGAAGAGGAAGAAAAGCAGAGTTAAAACGCTCCGGCATAAAACCGATACAAGCTTCTAAAACAAAAACACCGCTTTTAAAAGCGGTGTTTTTTATCGGGATGACTGAATTCGAATCAGCGACCTCTTGAACCCCATTCAAGCGCTCTACCAGGCTGAGCTACATCCCGTTGGTTCATTGGTGGGTCAAAATTAGATAAAAGTGGGCTTTTTTGCAAGGCTAAAGCCCCAAAAAAGCCGTTTTTTTACTTCCAGAAACCAACAATCAGCACGTCAGGCGTAGCCTTCGGGTACTTTTTGCTCTTGAACGAAACGATCTTCCGGATACTCTGTTGCTTGAGTTCCCAGCCTTCGCGGGAGAGCCCCTTGGTCGAAAGGGTGATTTTCAGGCCGGGGACCTTGCCACCTTCCTTGATCTGGTCAAACTTGTCCACGTTCAGCATTACGGGTTTGGCAGACATGGAGAACTGCTTGGCGGACTCGGGCGCGAGAGTCAAGTCCGGACGTTCCTTCTTGTCGGTGCCCCATACATAGAAAGTCCATTCACGCTTTTCGCCCTTGGCATAGTAACCGGCGTCAAAGAGTTTTTCGCCGAAGAAGAACGGTACCTTCACGATGCCATCCATATTGGCAAGATAGGGTTTGCCAGTGGTATCCACCAACACCACAACCGGTTTGATTTGGCCTTCCATTTCGGCAGAGTTAAAGTCAAATTCGATTTTGACCGTCCCCTTGGCAGGAATCTTGTTCGGGTACTTGAAGTTCGACATGCCGTTGCCTTGGCCGAACACATTTTCGAGAACGATTTCTTTATCCGTCAGATTGGCTCCCTGCAAAACGATATGCTTGGTATCGCCCTGGTTCAAGACGCCAATCGGGTAATTTTCGGGAACAAAGCGGATGGCCTCGTCGGCAAAAGCTGCTGTAGAAAGTGCAAATGCTGCAGCCAAAACAGTAGGAATCATTTTGAAAGTCATGATATGAATATAGAAAAAATACTAGTCAGAGATTCGGGCAAGCAACTGACACATTTCAGCATAGCTTTCGACCGTATTTTCGGGCTTTAACGGGAGCAAGTTCACCGGTTTTCCAAAGCCGCAAAGGAGCGTAATGCAATCGACCCCGGCGTTACGGGCCGCCAAAATATCCGGCTGGTCATCGCCCACCATTACCGCCTCTTCGCGAGAAACGCCCGCCATTTCAAGAATCTTGAGCAAGCCAGCGGGGCTCGGCTTGCGTTCGGGCGTGGTATCGCCGCAAAGAATAAATTCAAAACGGTCGCGGAGTCCAAAGTGATTGAGGATTTTTTCGCTGGGGAGAAGCGGCTTGTTCGTAAGCATCGCCACTCGGGCTTTGGAATTATTCAAGAAATCAACAATTCCCGGATTCGGGAGCGTACGTTCGGTGCAATGCTCCCAATAAAAATCCGAATAGACCTTATGAACCATTTCAATGGTTACACCCGTACGTGCCATATTTTCAGGAAGCGCAGCCTCCCCCATGCTACGCTCGATAAGCTTCATGGAGCCGTTCCCGATAAAGGTTCGCACGCGCTGTTCGTCGTGTTCCGGGAGCCCGAAATGGCGCAGCGCAAAATTCACTGCCACGGCAAGGTCTCCAAGCGTATTGAACAGAGTCCCGTCCAAGTCAAAAACAATGAGGGATTTCTTTTTGAGCATAGCGCGCCCAAATGTAGAAATTTACCGAATGAATTCCATCTCAACCAGGAATCGGTAAAAGCAAAGCGCCGACACTCCCAGAATAAATACGACAACGATAACAAACTGCACCGGATGCTCATGGAAATCGTAATCCGCCTTGCCGTAAGAAAACTTTCCACGGACAATGGCGCTGATAAACAGGGCAAGGAATATGACTGCGAGAAGTAGGGACATGTAAAGCGAAAAATAGAAAAACATGTCCATTTTTATTATTTCATTTGATTATATTTATTAATAAATCAAATCATTTATCTTTACGTAATGTCATGAAAAAAATAAGAGTACTTATTTGCTTAGCATTTTCCTTAATAGCCCTATGTAGTTGTGCCACAGGTGCTGTTATCGTTACGGGAAAAACAAGACCACCTATAGACCCTGAAAAAGTTCAAGTCCTTGCAGAATACCCAACTAAATATGAAATTATCGGAATTGTTACAGCATCGAGTGGTTCTGGATGGGACGCTACAGGGGATTATGAATACGCTAAAGAAGAACTAAAAAAGCAAGCCGCTAAAATCGGAGCAAACGCCGTTGTGATTGAAACTATTGGGAAAGAAACTGTTTATTTCCCAGATTCCTATACAGCATCATCTGAACATTCCCTAACAGGAAAGGCGTTGTTAATCCCCTAACAAACAATACATAATTTCACTTCCTTACTATGTTCCTAAAAAACAAACCAAAAACGCAAAAAGAACTATATCTCAAACTTGCCGAAGTCGCTTCAGAACTTGAACGGGGCGAAAAATGCGCCAATGCAGAAAAGTTCCTAAAAGAATTGATGAAGAAATAAACAAAGCAATATATTTTAAACAGGTAATAATCTCTTTTTGCTATAATTAAACCGGGACCCAAAAGGAAACACTAATATGATTAATGATTTTGTTAGAGAGGCTTTCGACATTGAGTGCGTTGCATTCAAGAAAATGTGGGATATCATTCGTGCTGCGGAGTTCGATATAGACGGCGAAGGCAAAGAATTGCATCATATTGTTCCAGTAACCTTCTTCGCTCAAAAAGCTATTGCTAGCTTAGAGAACCCCTATCTTGGCGGAATCGGCGAATCAGAAATAAGCCGAGCCATTCGTAATAGCGACAGTCACTATTGTAATGAATCCTGGAACGTGGTATATCTCAGTGCTGAGGACCACAACAAAGTACATGCTCTCATGCAAGAATGCGCTACAGATGATTGGATAGCCCCTAGCAAAGGGGCGTCAATTGATGTCAGCGAAATCGTAGCCAGAAAAAAGGACGGCGATTTTTTCCGCAACTGGAAATTTGACCATGACATTAATCTGGTTGCAAAAAGTAATCCAAGCGCAAAGTTCATCCTACATGCAGACAAAACAGCAACAATTAAAGCCGGTAATACTATAAAAATGGCTCGAACAAATTCTAAACACAATCAATTTATTCAGTCTAAAGGATTAATGCCAGGCAATGTTGTAGCATCAGACTTACATGTTAGTTGCCTTGCTTTGGCTCTAGATGCAGTTTTAGGGTATGTAAACACCATTAACGATATGGTCATTGAAGAAGAAACCGGAAAAACTCTTCGCGATTTAAAATGCGATTAGCCTAAAATACATTTGGGGCGTTGCGGGGTGTCCCCGTTAGAAGGGGTGATGGAAGACCCGGCAAGGGCGGGGTTAGGGAGATTTCTGGTTCCCTGAACTTGATTCAGGGCGAGAAAGACAATGTGGGTGGGAGCCGGGGCTGTAATCAGGGGAAGGCGTTCCCCTCTTATCTTATATTTTACTAAATTTGCCCGCATGAAAAAATACCACTTGGCCACATACGGCTGCCAGATGAACGAGTATGACTCGGCGATGATTGCCCAGGAACTCGACATGTGCGGTTGCATCGAAACGAGCAACCAGGAAGATGCCGACTTCATCATCGTGAATACCTGCAGTGTACGTGAAAAGGCCGAGGAAACCGCCATCGCGAACATCAGCAAGCTCAAGTACCTGAACAAGAAGAACCCCGACGTGAAGGTTGTCGTGTGCGGCTGCATGGCTAAAAATCGCGGGCCGGAACTTTTGAAGCGCCTCCCGAACGTGAGCTATATCGTGGGTCCGGACCAGTACAAGAAAATTCCGGAACTGCTGCTTGGCGATGCCCACAGCCCGCTGCACCTGACGCACCACAAGATGTTCATCGACGAGGACCTGAGTGAAAACTACTTGGGCGAATACGCGAAGCTCCAGAACGACTTTACCACCTTCGTCGCGATTCAGCGCGGGTGTAACAAGCGCTGCAGCTACTGCATTGTGCCGTATCTCCGCGGACCGGAAAAGTACCGCGACATGAATGACGTGCTCGCCGAAGTCCGCAAGGCCGCAGACAAGGGCATTACCGAGGTGACGCTGCTGGGCCAGACGGTGAATGCCTACAAAACGGAAGGCGGCAACTTTGCCGACCTCCTTACGAAGGTTTCTGAAATCGACGGCATCCGCCGCATCCGCTTTACGAGCCCGCACCCGAGGCATTACACGAACGAGCTCATCGACGTGTTGCTGAACAACCCGAAGGTCTGTCACTACGCGCACATTCCTATCCAGAGTGGCTCCGACGCCATGCTCAAGAAGATGCGCCGTCAGCACAACATGGAGCAGTACCTCTCGATTATCGAGCAGTTGCGCAGCAAGGACCCGTTCTACGGCATTTCGACGGACGTGATTTGCGGATTCGTGGGCGAAACCGAAGAAGATTTTGAAGCTACCCTCAAGGCATTTGAACAGTGCCAGTTCGACAGCGCCTTCATGTTCATCTACAGCCCGCGCAAGGGCACGGAATCATACAAAGAAGCAGAGACACTCACCGAACAGGAAAAGCAGGAACGCCACACGCGCCTCGTGGAACTGCAGAACGCTATCACGCTCAAGCGCAACCAGATGATGCTCGGACGCACCGAGGAACTTCTGGTCGAAAAGAATTCTGCACGCGACGAGACGGAACTGCGCGGCCGTACCGACAACTTCAAGAAGGTGGTGTTCAAGCCCGAAGAAGGCCGCGTCGTAAAGCCCGGCGACTACGTGAAGGTGAAGCTCGACGACATTCGCGGATGGACGATTCGAGGAAAGTTGGTTTAGAGGAATGAGGTCGTGCCTACGGCACTTTGAGGTATGAGGTTTTTGATATGAAAGCAAAGTCAATTTCTATTATACTCGCATTTTTTGCAACAGCCGCATTCGCACAGACGATGGCTGATGCGCAGAAGGCTTATGTGGCCGGTAACTGGAAAGAAGCCGCAGACGCCTACGAAGCCGCCTGTCCCAAGGAACCGGACTCTTCAAAAGCCGAATGCTATTTGTGGAACGTCCTGGCTCTTTCGCAAACCGGAAACGCCCAACTGTTCAAGACCGCTGGCAAGCGACTGGACAGTCTAATTCAGACTACCAATCCGCAGAAGGCTATTTATGCAGACCTCATGATGACCAGCGCACAGTTCAAACTGTACTTGGGCAAGAATGAAAAGGCTGCAGAAGATTTGATTCAGGCTATCGAAACTTCGCACCCCCACCAGGCCGTCGTTCTCCAGAAGGTATGCCAGGCAGTCAAGGCAAAGGTCAAGTCCGAAGACCTTAACGATCGCTGCAATCTGTTGAGCAAGCCCGATTCCCTGAAGGCCATTCAGGCCGCAAAGGTCGCTCCTGCCACCGAACCGGCACCTGCAGTCGAACAACCTAGGGAACAGCCCAAGGCCGTTCCTGCCCCTGCACCCGCTCCGGCCGCAACAGCGACAGCTGCAGTTGCTCCGGCAACAGCCGCCCCTGCAGCAGCCCCGACCGCAGAATATTGGACCCTGCAGCTGGGTGCCTTCGGGACCAAAACCAACGCCGACTTGCTGGTCACCAACCTAAAAAAGCAAAAAATCACCTGTACCGTCATTGAACAGCCCAGGGGCGAAAGAACCCTTTACCTTGTTCAAACTGGACGATTTGAAACAAAGGATCAGGCGGTCGATTTCGCGGCAAACAAGCTTGCCCCCCTAAAAATCGAATTTCAGCCCCTTTTGAAAAGGTAATTTTTCATCAAAAAACGCTTTTTTCGCAGATTCCCCCTGCAAAAAAAGCGAAATTGTTCTATATTTGAACAAACCCCGAGCCGGGGTGGTGAAATTGGTAGACGCGCCGGACTCAAAATCCGGTACTCGCGAGAGTGTGAGGGTTCGATTCCCTCCCCCGGCACTATTATTGAAGGAAGAAATTGATGGCGAATTGGTGCAAGATTCTCACAACGGTGCTTTTGTGCGGCTCCATTGCGTTCGCACAGTTTGACGACGAATCTTCCGAAGATTCCTATTCTTACGGGGCATCCACCGAAGAAACTGACGACGGCTTTGCTGACGACAACAGCAGCGAAGAACCCGCCGAAGAAGAAACCAAGGTCGGAGAAGCCACCGCTTCTGCTGATGAATGGCAGGGTTTCAATTACGAAGAAATGGGTCTTACCCAGTGGGAATTCCAGCAAGCAAAGCAAGAAGGCGTTTCTAGAGCCAAGCTGACGAGCCTCGTCGAAATGGGTGTCCGTCCGTCTGAATACTTGCAGAAGCCCTGGGAAAAGCTCGGCGTTTCCGAAGAAGACTGGCTCGCCCAGCGTTCTGGCGGACTTGAAGATGCCGACATTGACCGTTCTTACCGCAACCGCTCTGGTGACCAGGGTTATGCATATCTTTCTCTGCTCGTTCCGTCCCTGTATCAGTGGCACAAGAACGAATCCATGAAGGCTATTTGGATTGACGCCCTTTGGGGTGTAAGTGTCGGCGCAACGGTTTACCTTGCAGTCGACGGCAATACCGCTTGGTGGTATGGTCTGATTTTTGTGGCTGGCGCACACATTTGGTCCTTTGCTGACGCTTTCTTCAGCACCCAATGGGACAGCAACCCGGACGCAAACCGCTTCAGCTACGGCATTCTCCCGACCCCGGAAAAGGGTGTTGCGGGATTCTTCAATGTCAAGTTCTAAGCGCATCATGCAGCTGGAATTACTCAAAAGCAAAATTCATCGCGCAACTGTAACCGACGCAAACCTCAATTACGAGGGTTCGATTACTATTGCCCGCGACCTGATGGATGCAGCAAACATCCTCCCCTTCGAAAAGGTGGGCGTTCTTGACGTGAACAACGGCAACCGCCTGGACACCTATGTCATCGAAGGTCCTGCCGGTTCTGGCGTTATTTGCCTGAATGGTGCCGCCGCCCGCCTGGTTCAACCTGGCGACCTGGTGATTATCGTCGCCTACGCTACCATGAGCGAAGACGAAGCCAAAACGTGGAAACCCACCGTGATCCACGTGAACGCTAAAAACGAAATCGTATAGCGGCAATGCCGCTCTTTTTCTATATTCATTACATGCGAATCTGGTTGTTGGCCATAGCGTTTGCAACTACAGTTTTTGCGGGCAATCCCGTAAAAGCGGACTCCGCTATTGTTTCCACCGCCAAGAAAGACACTATTGTTGACACGGTCTACGAGGTTCCCGACGACGGCATTCCCTGGAATCGTGAGCATTTTGACCCAGACCGTTTAGTACGCCACGAAACGTTTGACCCCGCCTTGAAAGTCGCCTACACCTACTCGGTAAGCTTCATGGGCGGCACCTTCGGAAGTTTCGCCCAGCAAAGCTATATGGCACACCTCGCCTACGAATTCACGCCGGAACTTCATTTGTATGCAAACGTGGGACTCTGGATGCCGCTGTATTCCAATTTCCGTTTCGGCACGCCGATTGCCAAAGAAGATGTACGACAGGGTAATGTCGATGTCGTCATTCCGGACATCGCGCTGGAATACAAGCCTAACGACAACATGAGCTTTAGGGTGATGTTCGTGAACGAAAGCGACGCCTTCAAGGCATACGGCCCGCACCGCTACTTGTATGGCGGCTGCCCGTGGAGAACGCCGTATTACTGCAGGTAAGATAAATAAAAATATGACAGCACTTCACATTTTTCTAAATTTGCACTAGAAGATGTACAACTGCCGTTCCAAAACATTTCAACTTCTCTTTGCCGCTATGGCCATTTTTATGGCGTTGCTTTTAACGAGCTGCGAAGAGGAACAGAAAAAGGCCCCCGTCGTAAAGGTCAAGCGCACCTACAAGGGCGACGTGGAAGTGCTGAACAGCTGCGGGATGCAGGGTGCAGCCGCCAAGATGCGCTCTTACCTGCGCGAAAACGGCTTTGACATTGTCAGTTCTAGAAACGATAGATTACAGAACTACGACGAAACGGTGCTGGTGCTTAGAAACCCCGAATGGGAAGGAGCCAAGGCGCTCGCCAAAGCACTTAAGACCGACAACGTGCTGGTGGTCCACAGCAGCCGTGCCGTCGTAGATGCAGCCGTTTACATCGGCAAAGACTTTGAACAAATAATAGAACCCGAACAGGGAGAAACAGATGACAACGAATAATCAAGAACTTCCCCAGTCCGTCCAAATCGGCGCAAGCATTTTGTTTGAGCTTCGCGCCCAGAACGTGCAGCTCATCGATCTGCGCGGCATCAAGGATGTCACGGATTATTTCCTCGTGGCAACCTGCGAAAGCGAAGCCCAGATGCAGGCCATTCTGAACGAACTCCGCAAGGAATTCAAGGCGAACAAGCTCCCCTCCGTGGGCGTGGAATACAAGGAAGGCGTGCGTTGGGCTGTGTTCGACGCGGGCCTCGACCTGATGGTTCACCTGTTCGAAGAAGAAAAGCGTAACGAGATTTCGCTCGACCGTCTGTACGCCGACGGCAAGATCGTGGAACTCGACGAAAATGACTTTGTAAAGACCACCGACAAGAAGGCCGACGACAATGAACTCGTTTGAGCAAGAAATCGCAGAAGCGCTCGCCGCTACCGGTTCCTTCGAAAAGGAAGCCGCCCTCAAGCTTATCTCCGTGCCGCCTGATACCACGCACGGCAACTTCACCATTCCGTGCTTCTCGCTCGCCAAGGTGATGCGCAAGGCCCCGAAGATGATTGCCGAAGACTTGGCCGCACAGGTGAAGCTTCCGGCAGGTCTTTCGAAGGTCGAAGCCGTGAACGGTTACCTAAACTTCTTTATCGACCGTAGTTTCCTCGCAAAGTCTACGCTCGAAGAAATCGCCGCGAAGGGCCTCGAATACGGCCACGCCGCATCGAACGGCAAGGTGGTCTGCATAGACTTCAGTTCCCCGAACATCGGCAAGGAACTCGCCTTCCACCACCTGCGTTCAACGATGATCGGAAACTCGCTTTCCCGCATCTACAAGGCCGCGGGCTACAAGGTGGAACGCATTAACCACCTCGGCGACTGGGGTACCGCATTCGGCAAGCTCATCGTGATGTACCTCCGCGAAAAGCGCCCCACCGACGATGCTACGCTCGACAGCCTGACCGTGAAGGAACTCAACATCCTTTACGCCGCCTTCTCCAAAGCCAGCAAAGAAGAACCCGGCCTCGAAGATGAAGCACGCGCCGCATTCACCAAGCTCGAACAGGGCGACGAGTTCTACCGCAAGCTTTGGACCGCCTTCCGTGCGGCTACACTCAAGGAACTCATGCGCATCTATGACATGATGGGCGTTGGCTTTGACCACTACACCGGCGAATCCTTCTTTGAAGACAAGATTCCCGCGATTCTCGACGAACTCCGCGAAAAGAATTTGATGGTGAAGAGCCAGGATCTGGACGTGGTGATGCTCGATGAATTTGACTTGAACCCCTGCCTGATTCGCAAGAGTGACGGTTCTACGTTGTACGCAACCCGCGACCTCGCCGCTGCCTGCTACCGCAAGAAGGAATACAACTTTGACAAGTGCCTTTATGTGGTGGACCTCGGACAGGCGCTCCACTTCAAGCAGGTTTTCCACGTGCTCAAGAAGATGGGCCGCGAATGGTACAAGGACATGTACCACATTCCGTTCGGCGTGATCCTGCAGCTGGTCGACGGCAAATGGGAAAAGGGTAAGACACGTACGGGTACCGCAAGCCTGCTCCGCGACGTGATTGAAGCTGCCCAGAAGAAGATTCTCGAATTCATCGATGCAAAGAATCCGGAACTTGAAAACAAGGAGCTTATTGCTCGCCAGATCGGTATTTCCGCGCTCACCTTCAACGACCTCAAGAACAGCCGTCTGAAGGACGTGCGTTTCGATTGGGATGCCGTCATGAGCTTCGAAGGTGATACCGGTCCGTATGTGCAGAATGCCCACGTGCGTCTTTGCAGCATTATGCGCAAGGCCGGCTACACGGTGAATATTGCCGATGTGGATATGGCCCAGCTCAGCGACGATGCCGCCTACAGCCTCATCAACATTTTGTCGAAGAAGGGCAAGAAGATTCTGGACGCTGTCGCCGGTGACGAACCGAGCGTTCTCGCCCAGTACGCCTTGGAAATCGCAGAAGCCGCACACAAGTTCATCCACGAAGACCGCGTGCTCGGTTCTGCCGAAGAAAAGTCCCGTCTGTTCCTGGTTCAGGCCACACAGATCGTGCTCGAGAACGTGCTCGATTTGCTCGGCCTCTTCCCGATCAGGCAGATGTAGCCGACGAGCCCTTGGCTCGCGGCAGTAGGCAGTAAACAGTTAGAAGTAGACAGTAAAAAACGAGAGCTTTCAAGCTCTCGTTTTTCTTTTCTTAAAAATTAGCGGAACTTCGTTCGGTTTTCGTTAAAAACTTCCTACCGACTACTTCCTACTGTCTACTAGTTACCGTTGATGCAGCGGACGGAGTAGGCGTTGGTCTTGCTCGGCACGAGCTGGCGGACCATCTGATCACTCATGCGGCCCATTGCCCAAATCCAAATCGTTTCGTTACGGCCGTTCTGTGCAGACCAGAAACCGGCGTATTCCCCCATGTCTTCGTAGCGGACAATGGACTTGCCCACCATCTTGCGGTAGCCCGAAGAGAAAACGGAGAAGCCGTATTCGTCGGTACCACCACCGCCCTGCCAACCGGTGGTAGCCTTCATCTTGTTAGCAAACTTTTCGCACTTGTCCACGCCATCGTAGCAGTGAGTCAGGCCAACGAGCAAGTCCATCCATTCGCGGTCACGCGGCAGGTGCCAGCCTTCGGGGCAAGCCTTACGGGCACCTTCCAAGTCATACAGACGACCACCGCGGGCGCAGTAGTTTTCCTTGTCTTCGTAGCACCAGGAGTGACCTTCCACATTGTAGTTCACGTTCTGAGCAAACCATTCGCGGCCTTCCACCTTGATGGTGCGGTACACTTGACCATCGCGCGGGTCCTTGACCATGCCAGAGACATCACGCAAAGAAGCGCGGTGTTCCTGTTCGGCACGGCGGTACTCCACCACCTTTTCGCGCTTGTACTTTTCACGACCTTCCAAGTTGGTTGCCCAAGCTTCTTGAGCCTTGGGGTTCGTGAACTTGATTCTCAAATCGCCCACAGCAAAGAGTTCGTCGCCACAAGCCAGGTCAACGCCAGCGATGTTGATGACAAGCTGTTCGCCACCGAAATCGCGAGGCTTGTTGAAGTACGAAATCCATGCTTCCATGGTTTCGTTGCACTTTTCGTAGAAATGTTCCTTTTCGATCTTGTCGGCAGGAACGGTCATGTTACCAGCCACAGAGAATGCGAACAGGCTATCGGCAACCTTGAAAGATACCGGCTGCACTTCCTTGTAGTGAGTGTACTTACCAAAGCGGAGCTTTCCTTCGATCTTAGCTGCGGAATAATCACCTTCACCTTCGGCATTATAGATTGCGTCCCACGACTTCTGCGGAACAGCAACCGCCTGAACAACAGCCATACCGAATACGACGGCCATCATAGACTTGAAAGAGAATTTACGACTCATTTTTCCTTCTCGTATAAAGTTTTCGGTTTAAAGTTAGAATATTTTAGATTTTCGGAAGGAGAACAAAGACTGAATCCTTGCGATTTTATAATTTTGGGCTATGGCTATTACACGTTACATTTTGCAGATTCATTGCCCTGACCAAAAGGGCCTTATTGCCGGTACCACACAAGTGCTTGCCAAAGCAGGTGCAAACATTGTTGATTTACAGCAACATACGGCAAAAGACATCGAAACATTCTTTTTACGTGCCGTTTTTGAAGCGGAATCCGAAAATATCGAAGAAGTCCGCAAGCACCTGGAGACCCTGGAAGGCCACCTCCATTTAAACTGGAAGTTGTTCGATACCACCAAAATTGAACGTGTCGCTATCTTCGTTTCGAAGACGGACCACTGCCTTTACGACCTTTTGCTCAAACACCGCGATGGCGACCTCCCCTGCGAGTTCAGTTGCATTGTGGGTAACCACCCCGACCTGGGCCCTGTAGGCGGAACCTTCGGCGTTCCCTTCTACTACGTGCCGTCGAACCCGGACAAGAGCATTCCTGAAAACCGTTTCCGCGAAATTATCGCCGAAACCAAGACCGATACGGTCGTTCTCGCCCGCTACATGCAGATTTTGAGCGAAGCCTTTACCGAAGAATTCAAGTACCGCATCATCAACATCCACCACGGATTCTTGCCGGCCTTCAAGGGTGCAAAGCCCTACCACCAGGCATGGCACAAGGGTGTGAAGATTATCGGTGCTACCGCCCACTTCGCCACCGAAGACTTGGATCAGGGCCCCATTATTTGCCAGGACATCCAGCGCGTGCCCGAAACCGCCAGCATCGACGAGCTCGTGGAACTGGGTAAGGACATCGAAAAGCGCACGCTTTCGGCAGCCCTCAAGCTTTGGCTGGAACACCGCGTATTCGTTTACGCCGGCAGAACATTTATTCTATAGGAGACGATATGTCCGAAGAACTGAATAACCAGAACAACGTGGAACCCGAGGCCGAAGCCCCGGTTATTGCAACGCCTGAAACCTCTGCCCCGGTCGAAGTCCCGGCAGAACCGGTGGAACCGGCCGAAGAACCGGCACCTCAGGCAGCAGCTCCCCAACCGCAAGTGATTGTGCAGCGCGAAAGGGGTTTCGCCCATTATGTAGGTTTCGCTCTTCTGTGCGTTCTCTGCATTGCGTTCTACTTTATTCCGGGCATCGCACTCACGTTTGCCATCAGCCTGATTCCGGGCATTTCGCTCGGCGCCGTTGCCGCATGGACGTTCAGCGCTATCTTCAGCGTCATCGCCTGGGCAATTTTCAAGCTGAAAATCAAGGGCATCAAGAAGTCGTTCTACTTCTACATCGGTCTGTGCGTTTTCGTGACAATCCTCCTGATTGCTATTGAAATCCTCACCGAAGAGACGAACGTATTCGCTAAGATCTTCAGCCTTCTCTGCGGAGCAGGTGCATAGCAACTAGGGAACCTTCCTACTGTCTACTTCTAACTTCAAACTAATATTATGAATAACAAAGACCAATTTGTTCATTTTCTCGTTGAAGCCGGCGCACTCAAGTTCGGTGATTTCGTGACCAAGAGCGGCCGTAATACACCGTATTTCATTAACACCGGAGAATTCCGCACGGGCGCCACCCTTTCGAAGCTGGCTGAATTTTATGCCGCCGCATTCATGAAGTACTTTGATGGCAAGGCCCAGAACCTTTACGGTCCGGCCTACAAGGGCATCCCCCTTTGCGCCGCTACGGCCATGAAGCTCAGCGACGTCTACGCCCAGAACCTGACCTTTACCTACAACCGTAAAGAAGTCAAGGACCACGGCGAAGGCGGTTCCCTCGTGGGTTACAAGTATGCCGAAAAGACCAACGTGGTCATTATCGAAGACGTGATTACTGCAGGCACCAGCGTGAACGAAACCATGCAGGCCCTGTCGCAGATCGAAAACGCAAATGTTGTCGGTCTGTTGATTTCGGTGGACCGCAAGGAAAAGCTTGAAAACGGCAAGTCTGCACTCCAGACCGTGCAAGATGAATACGGCATCGAAGCTCACTCCATCGTGAACATCAACGATATCATCGCATTCCTCGAAAGCGAAGACAATCGCAAGAAGATCAACGCTCCCGAAGGAATCCTCGACAAGGTGTACGCCTACCGCGAAAAGTGGGGCGCACAATAACCCGCAAGGATTAATGGCACGCCTTTGGGGAACATTGTTTGTAATGGCGGCGCTACTCTTCACGGGTTGCGCCGATTCTTACCAATGGTCCCAAAGCCACCCGGCGTACAAGCGAGCCCCTTATGGCGAACTTGCTGTCACGGGGCTGCAAAAGGCGTTTGTACTTACCCGCACCAAGTGGTTTGCCAACCGGCTTGACTTCGGCGACAGCACGCAGGTTAAGGCTACAGAATTCTGCGCCAAGGCTATGGAAAAAGAATTCCATGGCGGCTACACCAAGCTTCTCGTGCTCCCAGATTCCGTTTTGGACAATGCTCCTGAAGAAAGCCAGAAGCTTGACGCTCGCATCTTTATGAAAGGGAGACTCCCCGAGCAGGGTGTAACGATTACCGCACCCGACGGAAGCGTACCACCACAAATTCTCTTGATTCATGAAGTCATTGTGGGCACAGACCTTAAGCGCGAAAACTTCTTCGACTACGCACTCATTCATAACGAAACCGAAGAACGCCGAGATGTCAAGAGCATCAGCGCCATTGTCTCGTACACGCTTTGGGACAACATCAAGCAGCGTTCTCTCTTTAGCGCCGTCGACGAAATCCAGCACCCCTTGACATTCAAGTTGACCTTGACCGACCTTGAGCAGCTGATGCGCCAGACCGTGCAACAGATTCGCAAGAACATGTACCAGGGGGTAAAATGAAACATTTCTCCCTAGTCATTTTCGCATTTGTTGTCGCCTTGCACGCTTTGTTCGCTAACGAGGCCAACGCCAAGGACATTTACTTTGATTCCAAGTGGACCCTGTGGCAAAATGCAGACATTCTCATCTGGACTCCCGATAAAGAGCCCGCCGTTGACATGAAGGAATTCTGCCTTTCGCTGCGCCGCTACAATTCGGGAATCGGCGATCCCAAGTGCAGATTGTTCGGCGAATGGGAACGCGATACCGTTGCTATGCGTTATGCCACCTGGCTATCTAGCAACATCGAGCCGGGACTTGATGCGCACCACCTTAAGGCGCGCCACCCCGCCATGATGGCGAAGTTCCAGGAACTCGAAGACAAGATTGTCCTCTACATTGCCGATAAAGGATCGAATTTAACTATCGCCATTTTTGACGAAACCTCCAGCGAGCCTAAAGCCGCCGGAACCGTCACCAAAACCGCAGATAAAATCGCACAAGGCGACGAAATCGCTAACGCCTTTTTTGGTCGCCATACCAAGCGCCGTTTAACCAAAGAAGAACGGCTCAAAATGGAAACGGAACCCGACGACCTTTACAAGGAAACTCCGACATTCCGCTCATGGGCTGGTATTTCGGCAGGGTACGCACAGGCCCAGATTCCTTTTACGCCGCACAACTGGTACAAGCGTAAAGTCAAAAGTCGCGTTTCGAATTACCGCGCGACCCGCGACTCCGTAAGCCTATGGAACTTTATGGACGATTCCACGCCGCTATTTACTTTGTATGCAGGCGGAATCTGGTTTGGCTTTATCGGCGGCGAAATATTCTACCGCTATTCTGATCACGCCGTAAAAACGGACGACCGCGATTCCGTCTACGAAGAACTGGACCACTGGGATTTCGCCCAACACGAAATCGGCCTGAACGTGATGTTTGCAAGAACCTATGAACCATTCAAATGGCTTGATTTGCACCTCTTTGCATTCCTCGGATTCCAATACAGTTTCTACTCCGAAGATATCGAACTCAAGGATTCCAAGAAAAAGCCCTCTAGAGAATACAATACCCGATTCAAGACCGAAGACCCCTACAAGGGCGCCCTCTTTGGATTCGGCACACAATGCGTGTTTCTGCAGCACTACGGTTTGAGCGTTCGCACAGGCATCTCTAGCCGCGGCAAGGACATTTACACCGAGCCCTCGCCCGATGCCGCCGCCGAGCCTACCACCATCGGCGCCTCCACCGTTGACTGGTTTATCAGCGTCGGATTGGAATATCACTGGACGCCATTCAAGTAGAATTTTCTAAATTTGCTCGCACTATGAGCGAAGAAGTTAAAGAAGAAAAGAAAGAAGAAAAAGTAAATCCGTTTCTGACTCCCGTTAAGATTATCGAGCCCGAACACAAGCTCCCCGACTACACTTTTGACATGCTGCCCGAAGAACAGAAGGCCGTTCTCGCTCAGCACGGCTGGACCGACCTGATGCCGGTGCAGCGCAAGACGATTCCTTACATGCTCGCCGCCCGCGATATGCTGGTGCAGTCCAAGACCGGTTCGGGAAAGACCGGCGCCTACGTTCTCCCGCTTTTGCAGGTGATTGTTCGCGACCACGTTTTCCCGCAAGCACTCATTTTGGTGCCGACGCGTGAACTCTGCTTGCAGGTTCAAGACGAAATCGAAAAGCTTTCTGCCGGTACGGGCATCCGCTCTGTTGCGATTTTTGGCGGCGTGAGCTATGAACCGCAGCTGAAGGCGCTGAAGAACGGCGTGCACATTATCGTAGCAACTCCGGGCCGCCTGATGGACCATGTGCAACGCGGCAATGTGGATTTCCTCGATATCCGCGACTTGATTCTGGACGAAGCCGATGAAATGCTTTCGATGGGATTCTACCCCGATATGCAGAAGATCCGCAAGTACTTGCCGAAGCAAATCGCTTGCACCATGTTCAGCGCCACGATTCCGCAGACGGTGAAGAGCCTCGCCCGCGAATTCCAACGTCCGAGTGCCGAATTCCTTTCGCTCAGCTACGACAAGGTGATTGCCAACAACCTGGAACACCGCTGGTATCCTTGCGACGTGATGGACAAGGATTCCATGACCATCAAGGTGCTGGAATACTACAATCCTGAAAGCTGCATGATTTTCTGCAACAAGAAGAGCGACGTGAGCTACCTGGAACAGGTGCTTTCGGGTTACGGCTTCAACGTGGGCGCCTTGAGTGGCGATGTCGCCCAGAACATGCGCGAAAAAACGCTGAACGCCTTCCGTGACAAGAAGCTCCGCATTTTGATTTGCACCGACGTGGCTGCCCGCGGCATTGACGTGGACCACGTGACGCATGTGATTGTGTACGATCATCCCGATGACCACGAAGTGTATGTGCACCGTAGCGGACGTACCGCCCGTGCGGGCCGCAGCGGTCTTTGCATTTCGCTGATTACGCCGGTCGAAGAAATCGACATGAAGCAGACCGCCGCTGACTTCGGCATCAACTTCATCAAGATGGAAGTTCCCTCTAACGAAGAAATTGCGAAGAAGGTCAGCGAACGCGTGCGTGCCAAACTTGAACAGGAACGCAACCACTTTGGTGGCCAAAAGGCCCGCGAACGCATCAGCCGCGTCATTCCGCTGGTAAAGGAACTCGCAAACGGCACCGAAGAAGACCAGATGCTTCTCGCCTACCTCGTTGACCGCTACGCATGGAAGAAATAGGACAACGTAACAATGGCTAAGATTAAAATCAAATCCGCAAAAGAAATTGAACTGATCCGCGATGCCGGCGCCCTTGCCGCCGAAACGCTGATTCGCGCAGGCGAAATGTGCAAGCCGGGTGTTTCCACCCTCGAAATCGATGAATTCATCGGTGACTATACCCGCAAGAACAAGGGGATTTCCGCTTGCATGGGCTACCACGGTTACCCGCGTTACGCCTGCATTAGCATTAACGAAGTCGTTTGCCACGGCATTCCGAGCGCAAACACAATCCTGAAAGACGGCGACATCGTGAACATCGACATCACGACGATTCTTTCGGGCTACCACGGCGACACTTCCGCCATGTTCTGCGTGGGTCGCGTGAGCAACCTCGCCCAGGAACTCGTGGACACCGCCAAGTTCTGCATGGAAGAAGGCATTCGCGTTGCCGGTGAAGACGGCGCCCGTTACTACGATATCGGAAACATCATTCAGGATGTCGCCGAAGAACACGACTTTAGCGTGGTAGAAGACTACTGCGGTCACGGCATCGGTCGTGGATTCCACGAAGAACCGACCCTGTACCACTTCCGCAACAACGTTCTGAAGCAGTTTATCGAAGTCGGTCACGTGTTCACGATTGAACCCATGATCAACGTGGGTCGCCCGGGCACCAAGACGCTCAGCGACGGTTGGACTGCAGTGACCCGCGACGGCTCTTTGAGTGCCCAGTGGGAACACACCGTGGCTCGCACCAAGAACGGCATTGAAATTCTGACGCTCCCGCGTTAGCCAAGAGAACGGACATTCTGTCCTACAGACGAGAGACGAGAGATGTCACTATTGGGAAATCTCCGCAACAAGGCGGTAGAAGCCTTTGTCAAGAATCACGAACTGGTCAAGCGCTTTGGCGATGTCCAGTCGGTTTCTATTGATTCGGACAACGGCACCGCCGACGTGAGTGTTCTTTTGCACGGCGAGATTTTCCCGATCAAGTTCCGCGGCTATTATTATTTTGACGATACCGATACAGGTACCGATATCGTGGTCCGCAAAATCACCTGCGAGCGCCAGTGGATTGACCAGGCGCTTTCGTATTGGCTCGAAGGCAAGACCCTCCGCTACAACCTCCCCGGACTCGCCGGCGGCCTCGCGAAGATTATATTCTAGGTTTCGTATAGCTCAGGAAGACACGTTCGTGTCACTTCCTACTGCCTACTTCCTACTGCCTACTAACCACTAATCACTAAATATTATATATTAGTCTCGTAAGGAGACTCTTATGAGCGATTGTACCGACGAAAAGATGGAAAAAATCAAGGAAAAGCTGAGCGCCCTGTTGTTTGAGCTGATTACCGACATTCCGGAATCTCTTCACGCCCCTACAGAAAATTCTGACGAAAAAATCAACAAACTGATTCGTCAGGCTGCAGTCAAGGCCTCCCTGGTCAGCGCGACCCTTTCGGTACCCGCCGGTGTTACGGGCGTTTTGACTTCTATCCCCGACATTGCCGCCATTTGGCGCATCCAGGCGCAACTCGTGTCCGATATCGCTGCAACTTATGGCAAATTCGCCCAATTGAGCCGCGAAGCCATGGTCTGGTGCCTGTTCCGCCACAGTGCCGCCCAGTTGGTCCGCGACATTGCCGTACGCACCGGCAGCCGCATCGTGGTCCAGAAGGTCTCTTTTGCCGTCTTGGAGACGCTCCTCAAGAAAATCGGCCTCAAAGTCTCTACCAAATTCCTAGGCAGGGCCGCCCTCCGTGCCATTCCGGCCATCGGGGCCATTGGAAACGGCGCCTATTCCTTCTACGACACCACCGAAGTCGGGAAAACTGCCGCCGCCTACTTTAAGGCATTAGCTGATAATCCAGAAGAAAATTAAAAAACGGCCGCTTTTCAGCGGCCGTCAAATTTTTCCCTAACCTAGGAATTACTCACCAGTCACAACGACGGTGTACTTGGCATAGAGGGTCAAGATGTTGGATGCCTTGACATCAACAGTCTTGATCTTGGTGATACCACCGGCCTTGGCAGCAGCGGCAACGCTAGCGTCGCCAGAAGCGAAGATACCGAGGATAGAGGTAGCGGTTGCTTCACCGGTCTTGGAGCCAACTTCGCTAGAAGTAGCGGTGATCGGGTAGTTCACGTCGCTATAGAGAACGCCGGAAACCGGGGTAGCGACAGTGGCGCAGCCAGTGAGAGAAGCAGCTGCAACAGCAGCGGCGAGAAGGATTGCTTTTTTCATATTAGAACTCCTTTTTCCTTTTTGTTAAGTGAGTGCGTCAAAATTAGTAACAAATTAACAAAAAAGGGAATTTCGTCAAAAAAAAGGCAATTTTTCTTATTTTTCCCCTAAATTTTTCATTTTTGGCCTAAAAACCCTTTTCCGGGGGGTGGGGCTTGAACGTTGCCCCCTTTTTTTCTACATTTGGGCGCAACTCAAACAAACATCAACTCCATTTGTGGAATAAAATATGAAAAACATTGAAAAGCACAGAAATATTGGTATTTCTGCCCACATCGACTCCGGTAAGACCACCCTTACCGAACGTATCCTCTACTTCACAAAGCGTATCCACGCTATCCACGAAGTTCGTGGTAAAGACGGCGTCGGTGCCACGATGGACTCCATGGAACTTGAACGCGAACGCGGCATCACGATTCAGTCCGCTGCTACGTTTGCAAACTGGACCCACACCAAGTCTGGCGAAGCCGACTCCATCAACATCATCGATACCCCGGGGCACGTGGACTTCACGATCGAAGTGGAACGTTCTCTCCGCGTGCTCGACGGTGCTATCCTCGTGCTTACCGGCGTGGAAGGTGTTCAGTCCCAGTCTATTACCGTTGACCGCCAGATGAAGCGCTACCATGTTCCGCGCGTCGTGTTCGTGAACAAGTGCGACCGTTCCGGTGCAAACCCGCTCCGCGTGGCTGTCATGCTCAAGGAAAAGCTCAACCACAAGCCCTGCGTCATGCAGATTCCTATCGGTCTCGAAGACCAACTGAAGGGCGTGGTCGACCTCGTCGAAATGAAGGCCTACTACTTCGAAGGCGCTAACGGCGACGACATGATCGAAAAGGAAATCCCGGCCGAACTCGTTGACCAGGCTAACGAATACCGTGAAAAGCTGATTGACTGCTGCGCAGACTACAGCGACGAAATCATGGAAAAGGCTATGGAAGGCCAGTATGGCGTCGACGAAATCGACAAGAACCTCATCAAGGCCACCATCCGTAAGGCTACCATCAGCCTCGAAGTGACCCCGGTGTTCATGGGTTCCGCTCACAAGAACGTTGGTGTCCAGAAGCTCCTCGACGGCGTTATCGACTACCTCCCGAACCCGACCGAAGTTGAAAACAAGGCCCTCGACCTCGACAACAACGAAGCCGAAGTCGTGCTGAAGTCCGAAGACAACGCACCGCTCGTCTGCTACGCATTCAAGCTCGTGAACGACCGCTATGGCCAGCTCACCTACATCCGTATTTACCAGGGTACCCTCAAGAAGGGCGACATGATCACCAACATGGCCACCGGCAAGAACGTGTCCGTGGGCCGTCTCGTGCGTATGCACGCTGACGAAATGGTGGATATCACCGAAGCCGGTGCAGGCGACATCGTTGCTCTGTTCGGTATCGACTGCGCCTCCGGTACGACCTTTACCGATGGCAAGAACCACTACAACATGACTTCTATGCACGTGCCGAATCCGGTGATCGAACTCGTGATCGAAGCCAAGAACCGCGACGACCTGGACAACATGTCCAAGGCTCTGAACCGCTTCACCAAGGAAGACCCGACGTTCCAGGTGGAAGTCGACAAGGAATCCGGCCAAACCATCATCAAGGGTATGGGCGAACTTCACCTCGACGTTTACATCGAACGTATGCGCCGCGAATACAAGTGCGACGTGACGACCGGTGCTCCGCAGGTGGCTTACCGCGAAACCATTACCCGTCCGGCCAAGTTCGACTACACCCACAAGAAGCAGACCGGTGGTTCTGGTCAGTACGCTAAGGTTGTCGGCGAAATGCGTCCGATGGCTGTCGAAGGCGACCAGGAAAAGGTTTACAACTTCGTGAACTCCGTCGTGGGTGGCCGTATTCCGAAGGAATACATCCCGTCTTGCGACAAGGGTTTCCAGAGCTGCATGGAAGCAGGTTCCTTGATCGGCTTCCCGGTTGTGGGTATCGAAATGGAAGTCCAGGATGGTGCATACCACCCGGTCGACTCTTCTGATATGGCGTTCCAGGTTGCTGCCCGTATGGCCTTCCGCGAAGCTTTCGAAAAGGCTGGCGCCCAGATCCTCGAACCGATCATGAAGGTCGAAATCCAGACTCCGACCGAATTCCAGGGCTCTGTTGTTGGTAACGTTTCCCAGCGTCGTGGTACCATCACCGGTACGAACGAAGAACTCGGCATGACCACCATCACCGCCGAAGTCCCGCTGTCCGAAATGTTCGGTTACGCTACTGACCTGCGTTCTATGACCCAGGGTAAGGCTGAATTCACCATGGAATTCTGCAAGTACCTCCCGGTTCCGAAGAACATCCAGGAAGAACTCATCAAGAAGTACGGCGACAAGGCCAAGGCCCGCGCCTAATAAGACCGAACTGGCTAAATTCAACAGAGTCCTTACTCTGAAGCCAGTTCTCTCGCAATCGCGACCGGTTAATACCGGTCGCTTTTTGCTCACGGAGACCGCTCGCGCCCAATCGTACTAAGTACGTACCCTGAGCGCTCGCTCTCACAACAGCCCCCGGTTAACACCCGGGGGCTTTGTTGTTCACGGAATACCGCTCAATGTTTTGCGTTGAATTCTTTTATACACAAAAATCCCGCAGGGTGGGAGACCCTGCGGGACAGTGGAATTAGAAGAAAACAAGCGTGCTTCCGGTCTATTCTACCCCGTGATTTGCTCCAGCATCCCTTCGCTAAATCAGAATGGACTGGAAGCACATTACTTAATATACCATCGGGATTTGGAATGCGAAAAAATTTTTTCAACTTTCGTATTCCAAAATGGAATGCTCCAAATTAGAACGACTTGGATGCAGCCTTCGCTTGTTTCCACATTTCTTGCAGGCCTTCGAGGCCAACGTCCTTCATTTCTTTGCCCTGATCGCGAGCCATCTGCTCCACTACACGGAAGCGGCGTTCGAACTTGGAGTTCGCGCGTTCCAGCGCGAGAGCCGCATTGAAGCCACAATGGCGCGCCACATTCACCAAGCTGAACATGATATCGCCAAATTCGTCTTCCATACGTTCCACGTTGCGATTTTCAGGAGAAGCCGCTTGCATTTCGGCACGGAATTCACTAAATTCTTCCACAGCCTTGTTAAAGACAGGTTCGGCCTCGGTCCAGTCAAAGCTCACTTTGGCGGCACGACGCTGAAGCTCTTGGGCACGGGCAAGCGTCGGCAAGCTTTTGCTTACTTTGTCCATAGCGGACTTGCCCTGCATTTTTAGATTGTTTTTTTCTTGCGCCTTGATGCGTTCCCATTGGCGTACAACGCCTTTCGAATCATCAACCTTCGCATCGCCAAAAACGTGCGGATGGCGCCGGATCATTTTTTCGCAGATTCCCTGCACCACGTCGTCGATAGAAAAATCGCCGTTTTCTTTGGCGACTTGCGAATGGAATACTACCTGGAATAGTACATCGCCCAATTCCTCAGCCATATGAGCCTTGTCGTTTGCCTGGGCAGCATCAATATATTCGTGGGATTCTTCGACTAAATACGGGAGTAGCGACTGATGCGTCTGTTGCTTATCCCAAGGGCAGCCTTCCGGGGAGCGGAGGGTCGCCATAATTTTCACCAAGTCATCAAAGGAATATTTCATGACAGACAAAGATAGAAAGTACGAAACACTTGAACCGAATCAATTCCCGCTTTCGTTAAAGGAATCTCCATTAGCGCCGCCGTTACTGTACTATCGCGGCAACTTGCCCGCAAGCGATTGCATCGGAATCGCCATGGTGGGAACGCGCCGTCCCACTAGTTCCGCCCGCGAGCTTTGCCGGCGCCTGGTGAAGTCATTGCAAGGCACTCAAGCCGTCGTTGTTTCCGGGCTCGCACAAGGCATCGATTACTATTGCCACGAAGCTGCGCTTGATTTCGGCATTCCGACGATTGCCGTTATTGCGCAGGGACTGGGCGTCCCTATTCCCGGAGACCGCGCAACGCTCGCACGCCGCATTATCGAAGCCGGAGGATGCATCATGACCGAATACGAGGAAGACTTTCCCTCTTTCAAAGGAAACTTCCCTGCCCGCAACAGGATTATCAGCGGTCTCAGCCGCGCCACAATTTTAGTACAAAGTAAATCTAAAGGCGGTGCACTCATTACCGCCGACTATTGCCTGCAAGAAAACAAGCTATTGATTGCCGTTCCCGGAGACTTCGATAGCGAAGCGGCCGCCGGGCCAAACAAGTATTTGGATCAAGGAAAAGCCAAGCCCGTCTTTGTCCCTGAAAGCCTGCGCACCGTTGCCGGTTTACCCCAAATCAAGACGGATTCGGAAGCACCTGCTGCAGCCAGCCTCTCCCAAATAGAAGCCATCGGGTGTAACCTTTCGAGCGAAGCACTCACCCTATTTAAGCAATTTAATGGCTTCAAGAAGACATTTCAGGAGTTGCAGAACGAATGTAACCTCAAGTCCACCAATATTTTAGCTATATTAACGGAGCTAGAACTCTCGGGGCTAGTCGAAACCCCGGACAACTTCCAATTCTACTTTAACGGAGCAACTTGACGTGAACAAGCGTTTTTTCTGGGTCATTCTGCTTGTGGTAGCCCTTACGATAGCGGCTGTCATTTCGCAGTTGATGTTCGGAAAGAACAGCATCAAACAGCAGCAAAAGGTCACCCACGACATCAAGATGTACGAGATGCAAATTGACTCGCTGAAGCACGCCATCGACTCCTGCAATGTGGAAATCGAACGCCTTAAAAAAGATTCCCTGTACAAAGAAAACTTGTTGCGCACCCGCTACGGCATGAGCCGCAAGGGCGAACGAGTATTTCAGATGGTGAAGTAAGGCCTAGTAGTCTGCCGGTAAATCTTCCGGCAAAAGTTTCATTAAGTCCGAAACGCTATAATCCTTTTGAGCCAAGCGATTCGCCTGGTTCACAAGAGTTTTTTCGTACAAATTGCGAACTCCGCGGCCATTGCCGAACGAAGAATCTCCTTTGGCGATAACGCGGGAGAACAAAGCCTTCAAAGCATTTTTGAATTCAGAAGACAGTTCCAACTTTTGCTTTTCAGCAAGACGCTTGAAAATTTCAAGCAACTCAGCTTCGCTATAATCAGGGAATTCTATATAGCGGTTAAAGCGGGAAGACAACCCCGGATTGCTCTCAATGAAAGCCTTCATCTCATCCGTATAGCCGGCCACAATTACGACCAAACGGCTACGGTCATCTTCCATTCGCTTCAAAAGCGTATCAATGGCTTCTTGACCAAAAGTGTCTTGGCCATCATTACGAGCAAGGGTGTACGCCTCGTCAATAAAGAGAACTCCATCGAGAGCCTTGTCAATGACTTCGTTAGTCTTGATTGCAGTTTGGCCAGCATAACCCGCCACAAGCGAGGAGCGGTCACATTCCACCAAATGCCCTTTTTCAAGAATCCCCAGATCCTTGTATATTTCAGCCACAATCCTCGCTACCGTCGTCTTACCGGTTCCGGGATTCCCCGTAAACACGCAATGATAGGACATGGGAATCGCAGGCAAACCCGCCGAAGCCCTTTTGTTTTGAGCCACGATCATGTTTTTCAAAGACAGGATTTCTTTTTTTACCGAGGCAAGGCCTACTAAAGAATACAATTCTCGATCCGCTTTGGACAACGAAAACTTGCCTATATTTTTCTTGACAAGAGCCTTGACGGATAGACCTTCTTTCTTCTCCCCCGCCTTTTTAGGAGATACCACATTTGCCACTACTGGGCCAGCCATAGTCAACCGTTTAAACAAAAGCAATTCAACCGGCAACAACCAAAAGCAGAGATTCTTAGAAACCGATATTAACGCAATCGGCAAAGAGAAATCTAAATCCCTGGAAACAAGGATGGCGGATACAAGAATTGCCACGGAACAGAAAGCGATCATTTCCCATTTGCGCAAGGCACAATCAAGATCGGCATTTTCGATCATCAGGAAATAAACCAATTGGACGACGGCGAAAACCAATAGGGCTATACTCATAGCCCAAGATACAGGATAAAAGGGAATTACACCCACAAGGCTGATTAAAATGCCCAAAGTTGAAAGCACCATCAGGCCTAAAATTTTCTTAATAAAGCTCATCGCTTTAAATGTAAGAAAAAATTAAGCCATCTTCGAGGCATCGGTACTCTTCAACGCATCGAGACTTACCTTACCCGCAAAGAAACTGTAGGCCGCAGGGACGATGAAGAGGGTCATAAAGGTGGCAAACGTAAGACCGCCTGCAATAGCGATGCCCATGGCGATACGGCTCGGGGTGCCCGTGAGAATCAAGGGCACGGCGCCCAATACCGTGGAAAGGCTAGTCATCAGAATTGGGCGGAAGCGGCGTTCCGCCGCCATCCGAGCCGCCTCCAGCTTGCTGCAGCCGGTATTTGCGGCAATCTGGTTTGCAAATTCCACAATCAAGATACCGTTCTTCGTCACAAGTGCAATCAAAAGAATCAGCGCAATCTCGCTAAAGATGTTGAGCGTCTGGCCCGTAATGAACAAGCAAGCGAGCGCACCCGCGAGTGCAAGCGGCACAGTAAAGAAGATCACGAACGGAGCGCGGAAACTTTCGAACTGCCCCGCAAGCACCAAGAACACCAGCGCAAGCGCCAAAAGGAACACGATATAAAGACCGCTGGAGCTTTCTTCGAATTCCTTGGAGGAGCCACTCAATGCCGTACTCACGTTCGGGTAATCCTTCAGCAAGTGCTTTGCAATGCGGCGCATTTCTTCGACGCCGTCGCCAATCGTCTTGCCGGGCACAAGGCCCGCCTGAATCGTCGCGGCACTAAAACGGTTGAATCGCGGCAGCGACGGTGATGCAGACTGTTCGCTAAACGTAACGAAATTGTCAAGACTTACAAGTTCGCCCTTCCCGTTCTTGACAGTAAGCATAGAGATGTTTTCGGGCATGCTGCGGTACTGATACCCCACCGCACCGATGATATCGTACTGGCGACCATCCTTATAGAATTCACCGTAGCTCTGGTCGCTAATGGCAAGCTGCACCGCCTGCGCAATATCATTTACCGACACGCCTTCTTCGTTCGCCTTGTCGCGCAAAATTTCAATATGGAGTTCAGGCTTGGTAAAGCGCAGGTTCGTATTCACCACGCTGAAGACAGGACTATGGCTCGCTTCTTCTTCGAACTTGGGAACAAGCGTACGCAAGATTTCAATATTCGGGGCCTGCAACACAAACTGCACCGGAAGGCCTCCACGCTGCGTACTAATGCTCTGCGGTTCAAACACCATTACGCGCAAGTCAGGATATTCGTTACCCAGCAACTGGATTTCACGAGCAATCACGCTCTGCGGGCGACGCGCCTTTTTGTTGTCATTCAACGTCAAGCGCATTCTCGAATTGCCTGCATTCCATGCACCCGCCTGGAATTCGGTATATTCGTTGCTGTCTAAAAGTCCAATCACTTCTTCGGCAAAGGCATCAGCCATGCGCTTGGTACGCGTAAGCGTGACACCTTCGGGCATATTCAAGTTCACCATGACCGCGTTTGAGTCTTCGGTCGGAGCCATTTCGCTACTCATATTGTCGAAGCAGAAATAAGCCGCAATCAAAAGCCCCGCCACAATCGGGAACAAGAGCAAACGCATCCTAAGGAATCCGCCGAGAAGCACCGAATAGATTCGATTCATTCCGTCGAAAAACGGTTCCGTGACTCGGAAGAACCAACCCTGCTTCTGCTTTTTCAAGAACTTGGAGCAAAGCATCGGCGAAAGGGTCAAGGCGCAAAGCGTCGAAAGGAATACCGTCCCGATCATCACCGCCACAAATTCACGGAACAAGAGACCCGTGGTACCGCCCAGCGCAAGCACCGGTACAAATACAGCCATCAACACCACAGAGGTCGCAATCACGGCAAAAAAGATTTCATTCGTGCCCGCCACAGCAGCCTGCTTAGGCGTCATGCCGCGTTCAATCTTATGATAAATGTTTTCCACAATCACAATGGCATCATCCACCACAAGGCCAATCGCCAAGACCATCGCAAGCAAAGTCAGCACGTTGATCGAGAATCCGCACAAGTAAAGCACAAAGAAGCTACCGATCACCGATACCGGTACCACCACCATCGGAATCAGCGTCGTGCGACCCTCGCGGAGGAAAGCAAAGATAATCGCAATCACCAACAGGAATGCTATGAAAATCGTTTCCACCACTTCTTTAATAGATGCACGGATATTGATAGAGGTATCACGACCATAAAGGACATCAACGCCTTCGGGAATTTCGCGGCGAATGTCTTCGACACGCTTGTAGAATTCATCGGCTATTTCCACGTGATTCGAACCAGGCTGCGCCATCAACGCAAGCGTAATGGAATTCTTGCCGTTGCGCCTAAAGCCTGTACGCGTATCCTTGGGTTCATAGTGAATGTCAGCCACATCGGAAATGCGAATCACGGTGCCGTCAGCAGCGGTCTTAATGGCGATGTTTTCAAAAGCCTTCGGGTCAAGAATACGGCCAAGCGTACGAATTGAAAGTGTGGTTTCGCTACCTTCGATAGAGCCAGAAGGCAGTTCCAGGTTACCCTTCTTGAGTGCCGCCGACATCTCGGCACCGGAGACTCCGAGCGCCTGCAAGCGCACCGGATCAATCCACAAACGAACCGTGGGGCGTTTTTCACCCCAAATGGCGATTTCGGAAACGCCATTGATGGTCTGCAAGCGTTCCTTGACAAAGTTGTTGGCCAGTTCCGAAACTTCCATCGGATCGAGCTTATCGCTCACAAGGCTCACCATCAAAATCGGGTCGTTGTCACTGTCGGATTTATAGACCGTCGGTTCATCGACATCATCCGGCAAACGACGGCGTACGCGACTCACGCGGTCGCGGATTTCGTTGGCAGCCGCTTCTAGGTCCATGCCGGTTTCAAATTCAATGTTAATGAAGGAGAATCCATCGCGGCTCGTAGAGGTCAATGCCTTAATGCCTGATGCACTGTTGATGGAGGCTTCCAAGATTTCGGTAACTTCGGCTTCGACCACGGCTGCGTTTGCGCCCGGGTAAGAAGTACGCACCTGAATAAGCGGATAGTCTACGTTCGGGTATTCGCGCACGCCCAAATTAGACGCACCAAAGGCGCCAAGCAAAATAATCACGAGCGCCATCACGGTCATGAGCACCGGGCGACGTACAGACAGGTTCGCGACACTCATCGTTTACCTACTCCACTTCGTAATCGGTATTATGACGGATTTCGCGGATACGAACGGAAGCACCTTCGCGAAGGCTAATCAAGCCAGAGGTAATCACCGTATCACCTTCATCGAGGCCACCGGTGACATCAACAGCAATCGGGGTGCGAAGGCCTGTTTCGACATGCTTGATTTTGGCCTTGCCGCCAGTAGCTACAAACACGTAGGCGCCATCTTTATCAAGCGTAAACGCTTCTGCCGGAATCGGAATGCTCTTTGCCAATCCCGCCTGCATCGTAACATTCACCTTAGCATAAGAGCCAGCCAAAAGTTCATTGCCGCCGTTATCGACTTCAACAAGCACCTGACGCGTGCGGCTGCTTTCAGAGAGTGCAGCCTCTAATGCCTTCACCTTGCCAGACTTAGAAACGTTGCGTTCTTCGTCTTTGACATCCACCGCATTGCCCACTTTAAGCGTCGAGGCATAGCGCTGCGGAAGAGCAAACTTCGCCTTCAGCTTCTTGACTTCGCTCAAAGAGGCAATCGATGTGCCAGTCGTAAGCCAGGCGCCCACAGACACATTCACAAAGCCGAGCTTACCTGCAAACGGAGCGCGGACTTCAGTCTTTGCAATTTGAGCCTTGATAAGTTCTACGGATGCTTCGGCAGACTTGAGCGAAGCTTCGGCGGCTTCCATGTCAGCCTTGGTAGCACCGTCTTTTTCGAAAAGTGTCTTGATGCGATCAAACTTTTGCTGAGCGAGCTGTTGGTTCGATTCTGCCTGCTTGAGCTGTGCACGGAGTTCGGAATCGTCAATTTTAGCGAGGAGCGCACCCTTTTGAACTTGGGCGCCGTCTTTTGCATAAAGGTTCGTGAGTCTGCCCGAAGCAGCTGCCGTCAGCTGTACATTGTTCAGCGGTTCAAGCGTTGCCATGGCAGTAAAAGTCTTGCCAGATTCGTGGGCCTCGGCAATATAGCCTTCGACGGCGATTTCGCGAGCGGGTCTGCCACCCGGGCCACCCTTACCTGCGGCGCCCTTTCCAGGAGCCCCTGCACCAGGGGCCGATTCACCGCCACCACAAGCGGCAAGGAAGAACGAAGCCAAAATAAATAAAAAGATCTTTTTCACGCTACTTAGATGTTTTTCAAGTACAATTGGTTACAAAATCTAGAAAAAAAAGTATGCCCTTCCTTAATCCCAATCGAATTCGGAGCGCATCCAAGCACTCAACTTTTTCGCATCTTCGGCGGCCATTTCCTTAACCGGATGATAGTCTAGACGATTCTGGGATTTTTTCCTCGGTTCAAACGAGAAACGGAACAAACCCGACTCCCCCATGCCTTCAAGACGAGCCTTCACCACGTCCAGGAATTCACGGCATTTAACCATGTAATCTCCCAACAGCATCGGGCCATCCAGCAATACGATTTTCGCCTCCGGATGGTACGACCGAATGCGCTGAACAAAGTCTACCGCAACGTTCACAAATTCGGCAGAATCAACCACACCGCTCGCAAAATCATTTGTTCCCAAATTCATCACGACAACATCCGGGTGCCATTTAGCATGGTCCCAGGCGACCGCAGAAAGCGTATCCGTTCCCGTCCAGTCGTAAACGAAGGGAAGTAGCATCGACTTGCTCCCGTCAAAATTCACCGTGAGACCATGAGCGACACTGCAAATGGTATGCGTTTCTGCGCCGAGAGCTTTCGCCGTTTGCCCCGAGAAACTGTAATACGAGCTTTCATAATCAGGGGCCGTTTCCTGGCCCTGTTCCGGAATCAGGACATCGCTACCACATGTAATCGAATTCCCGATAAATTCAATTTTCCGTTCAGGAGCCTTAGGCAAAAGCTCCTTGTCCACTTGTCCCAACACTCGCAATCCGTAAAAGTACCAATCGCCAAAATTGCTGCTGACCCGTTTATACAAGGTCACGACATGCGTGCCATAAGGCAAACCGGAAACCGCAGGAACCATAGAAGTTTTTTTGCTAGCAGCAATGGATATTGCAGAAGAAGGATTCTCTTCGCCATCCACAAAGACGTCCAGGAAAAGGACATTGTTCGTCCGAATTTTCACCTCGAGCGCCGTGCCGACAAATGCAACCGTAATCGAAGAAGCCGACCAAGATAGCACCACAAAGTCGCCTTTTTCAAAATTGGCGCGACCGGAAATTCGCAAAAGGTCCGAATCGTAAGGGACCCACGTCCATTCCTTTTCGGCATCATCCGAACTAGGATCGTCTGCACTGCAAAAAACAAAAAGCAGGGAGAATAACAGCACAATGGAGAGACGTATTCCCTTCGCTGTTCCCTGCATTGATCACCTAGAATTTCACATTCAACATCAGGCCGCTGCCGTCTTCATAGAACTCAGGTACAAATTCCATGCGTTCGGTAAAGGCTTTAGAAGAGGTCGCGCGATAAATACGGATTGTATTCAGCATCGACACCACGCGATTCAAGAGCAACGCACCTACAGATACCTGGAATACGATACGGCTCACGCGGTAATGGCGCAAACGGCTCTTGTATTCGTCAATATGCTCCGTCGTTTCAGGATTGTCGCTGGAACCCCAGTCCCACTGAATGCTCTCATCAAGGTCTTCGTCAATTTTCTTGCCGGAACGCAGCATGGCCTGGTTGTAATCTTCGTCCATATCAGGCGAAGAATTCTGCCCCGCTACACCGCTACGGCTGCGGTAATCGCCCACCGTATTCAGCATGTCTATGTTACGGCTTTTAGAGTTAAGACCTGCATGACGCACCGCATAATTGTGTGCCGAGGTAACATAGCGTTCGCCGATAGCGTAAGAACCGATAGCCGTAAACCAAAGCGCGATATCGGTCCATACGAAAGGCCGCACGAACTGTCGTTCACCCAAGTACAGTTCACCCATACCGGGCAACAATGCCGACGAACCCATAGCAATCAGCCAGTTCTTGTCAGAGTTCTTGCTCACGTTTTGGTCAACAGACACAACCACCTGCGAAAAGGCAGATGCAGCGGCGAGCAACAAAACCAAGAGCAACTTCATTAAAAGCCCCAGCTAGCCTGCACGTTAAATCCAAAGCCGTCTACAAAAGACAGACCGCTATCGAAATGCAAATGGTCGTACCAAGAAAGATCTTCTTCGTACAAGGACTTGTTGTGCGAGTTGGCAGAAATAGCGGCATCAACAGCAGAAATGATATGGTTCAGGATCAGTCCGCCAAAGAACCAAGCCTGCATATCGGCATAGTCGTTAGCCTTGCTGCGCAGGCTGCGATACTTCTTTTGATTGCTAGAGGCACCCAGCTTTTCGGTTGCAGAATTAGGGTCTTCCAGTCCAAGAGCCGTTGCAACGGCAACGTCGGACACATCGTCCCAACCAAGCACATAGGCATTGTCAGAAATCAGCTGGTAAACATCGGCTGCGGAATTGAACTTGATCTTGTCCATTTCGTCACCCAGGCTCTTGGGGTTGTTCACGAAATCGTTCACGTATTCCACATCGTTTTTATACAGCTTGTCACGGTCATAGCAACCATGGATAGTCGCCGTTCCAAAGATCCCTTCGCAGAAAGATTCGCGGCTACCCAAGTAGCGACGGCGGAACTCGGACTCGTAGCTCACCGCATCGGCATTGTACAAATCACGCATGCCGCGTTCGTAACGGCCAATAGAATAGTGTTCCTTGGCGAATTTCTTGTACTTGTTCACCTGCTGATCGTACTTGTGCACAGAGAAATAATACCAGCTGCCCCACAAGGCGGCTTCCAAGGCGAGGTACACGCCACCGCGGGCATAAGTAAAACTGGAACCGCCCACATACATCTGGCCGGAACCCGGAATCACGAGAGACATGAACAGGGCCTTACGCGGGCTCTTGTAGCGGCCCTTCATTTCGTCGATGCCGTTGACCTTGGACACCTTTACCGGGCCAAGCAATTCACGGCGGTTCATGCTGCTAGAGGACGGAACATCTGCGGCAGAAGAAGAACTGGGAAGCATTGCAAGGGAATCGCGGATGCGGTTTTCTTCGTTGTGCCTTTTCATTTCGGCGGCGTAGGCTTCTTCAGGAGTCATTTCCCTGACGGAATCGCCGGCGAGAGTATCAACGAGTGCGGAATCTGCAGTCGGTGCTTCGGCAACCGCCGCGGAATCGACCGTAGCACTGCTCGACGAAACTTCAACCGAGCTTGATACCGGAGCGGGGGCAACGCTGCTAGAAGAAGCGACCGAGCTGGATACCGGAGCAGGGGCGACACTTGAACTCGAAGCGACGCTGGAGCTAGAAACCGGGACGGGGGCGGGCTTTGCCGCTACACTGGAACTTGAAGGAACCGAGGCACTGCTCGGCGCCACAGCCGCACTAGACTGAGCCGCTTCGGCTTCAGCCTCGAATTCCGCAAAAAGGTCTCGGGGCTGGGCAAAAGACTGGGCTACAAAAACACTTGCCACGCAGGCGATGAATGAAAAGGCAAATTTGCGCATACAACGCTAAAATAGCAAAATACGGGCATTTAGGCGCATAAAATTCCCCGACAAAGTCAGGGAACTGCAACAAGCCAACACTTTTATACAAATACGAAGAACCACCTAGCGAGGGATTACCCCGTTAGGCGGCGAATCTTGGCAAACCTTAGAGATCTAGATTAGATGCCGAGTTCCTGAGCAACAGCCTGGATACCAAGCTTGTTGATCGTGCGGAGACCAGCAGCGCTAACGCGGAGGGTCACCCAGCGGTCTTCTTCAGGAATGTAGAAACGCTTCTTCTGAAGGTTCGGCAGCTGCTTCATCAACTTCTTGCGGTTAGAGTGGGAAACCATGTTGCCCACGAGGCCGGCCTTGCCGGTAACTTCACAAATGCGGCTCATAATAAACTCCGTTGTTTTATAACGGACGCAATTTTAGAAAAAAAGCGTCCGTTCGTCAAGGTTAAATTATCAATCTTGCAATGTCTTTGGCAGGTTAAATTTGGTAGATTCGACCAATTTTACGAAATTTTCGATTTCTACGGGGGCAAATTTCTCTTTTATCCAGTCCACCACCCCCTGGACAAGCACTTCAGGAGCGCTTGCGCCGCTCGAAATACCCACCGATTCGATATTTTCGAACCATTCCGGCTTCAAGTCTTCTACCGAGGCAATCAAATAGCTAGGAATGCCCTGTTCAAGCCCAAGTTCCATCAAACGGCTGGAATTGGAGGAATTCTTGGCGCCCACCACCAAAAGCATGTTCACCTTGGAGCAGAGATCGAGGACCGCCGCCTGACGATTGCCCGTTGCATAGCAGAGGTCCCCCGCATCGGGGCCAATAATGTTGGGGAAGCGTTCCTTGAGGGCGTCGATAATCTTGCGGGTCTCGGCAACAGAAAGAGTGGTCTGCGTAATGTAGGCCAGTTCCTTGTCGACAGGCACTTCTACGGTACGGGCGTCCTCTTCGTTCTTGATGAGCGTGATGGCTCCCGGCGGAAGCTGACCCAGCGTACCAATCACTTCGGCATGGCCCGCATGGCCAATCAGAATGATGTGGCGACCCGCAGCATAATGGCGTTTGGCACTATAATGAACCTTGAGCACCAGCGGGCAGCTGGCATCCAGCACCTGCAGTCCGCGCCTTTCAGCATCGGCATAAATTTCTTCGGCGACTCCGTGGGCAGAAAAAATCACCACCGAGCCCGACGGGACTTCGTCCAGTTCATCGACAAAGACAACGCCCTCGGACTTCAGCGTATCGACCACGAACTGGTTATGCACGATTTCATGGCGCACATAAATAGGAGTCCCAAACTTTTCAATCGCTTTTTCAACCACGTGAATGGCGCGGTCTACGCCCGCACAGAAACCACGAGGTGTCGCAAGAATCACCTTTTTCATAAAATCCCTTTTATAAAATTCAGCAACAACTTATAAGAATTCAAAACCTTTCTTCTTTCGCCCATCAGGAACGACCGCACCATGTCGACGGCGGGAATCCTACGACGCAAGTAATCCGCAGGCGTGTTGATCCGCGCAAGTACATGCGATTCCACAAGGCGAGCCACCACATCTTCGTGACCCTTGGCGTAAGGGCCCACGCAAGTCGAAACGCCCATCTGCAATGGTTCCCAAAAATCATGGATCCCCAGCCGGCGGTCAAAGGAACCACCCACCACGGCGCTGCGGCTATTCAAGAAAATTTCGCGGGAGAGACCGAATCGGGACACCAAGGAAACGGCACCCTTTTGCACCGTAGGATAATCCACCACAGGCAGTTCAGCCCCTTGCAACATCTTGCGGAACTGGTTCAACTCCGAAAGGCGGCGAGGCATCAGCACCACCGACTCGCCCTTGTCCACAGCATCTTTCGCCATAGCGACAAAGGCCTCGGCTTCTTCTTGATGGAAAGAGACAAACACCACATCGATGGCCGGATTTTCAGGAACGCAAATCAGCCCACCGTCACGAGCCCAGTTCAAAAGTTTCCAGTCACCGCCCATGGTGCAAGGCACAAAGCCCTTGCTGGCATAAGTGAAACGGCCCAGGTCTGCCGCCGTCTGCATGCAGGCATAGCCCATGCCCGAAAAATCAATGAACGGGAACGACCTGCGGTAGCGCCCCGAAACAAGCGCTATGTTTCGGCGAGTCGAAAGCTTGGACATGGTGGAAAGGTAGCCCGGCCAAAGCTCATTCTCGGCCAAGATAAGTCCCAAGGGCTGCACCGTGCTCACGAACAAATGCAGCGCCGACGGAATATCCGCCGGAGCCATAGCCACATCGGCCACGCCCGCGCAGGAATCCTTCAGGAACGAAACCACCTCGACCTTCTGCGAGGTAATCAGGATTTTCGGACAATCGGGCAGGTCTTCCTTGAGTGCATGAGCCAGACCGCGGAGCATGCGGCATTCGCCGAGACTGGCCCCATGAAGCCACAGATACGGACCGTCGCTAGGCCACGGTCCCGATAAACGTTCTTCTATGTGATATTCCCGGTCAACTCCCGGCCACTTGCTGGCAGCCTTCGCCACCGTCTTGACGGCAGCCCCAACTGCAAGGCGTCCTAAGTTCTTTATGTTTAAGCCCATAGCATGAACGCAATCTTACGGACAACGATCAGCAAAAGGATCATGATCATCCAGAGCCATGTAAAATGGTCTGAAAGGAACGCCTCCCTTGCAGAACGCATCGGCCCAGAGCGGTGGAATTCGCGCGGGAAAAAGGCCGGGGTCTGCTGCGCCCAAATTTTCCACTCGTCACCAAACTTTTTCTCCAGGAAGCGGTCATCGAGTTTACCCAGATAGGCTTCAAACGCAACAAGAACCACGATGAACGGAATGACACGCAGGCTTAGGCCTAGGTGCAAGAATATCAGCGAAATTCCAAACGCAGCGTTGGACACGTACAGCGGATGGCGCAACCTGGCGTAGGCTCCCCAGGTCACCAACTCATCGGCCTCCTGGATGTCACCACGCGTATGTTCGCCAATGACGCGGCGCGCCTTGACGCGCAGGTAGAAAGCCAAGATGAATATATTGATAAAAATAAGGAACATGATGAGTTCAAGGTCCGCCGGTTCGAATAGCAGCAAGATCAATGAAAGGATTCCCAAGACCCATCCGCGATAGCGGTACAGGAACTCGCGTTTCGGTTCTTCTTCGGCAAGTGACGCCGTACCCGATTCATTCGATTCGGCAGAAACCGTACTAGACTCCGTTACATCAGCAGGCACATTCTGTTCAGCAGGATTTTCAATCGGATTCACCTGTTCTTGCTCTTTTTCCATTTGTTCATCCATAATCGCCTCCGCTAAAGCTTTGCAACATTAAATATACATTCAACTTCGGGAGAAAGTACATCGTGGCTAACAATAATTGTCCATTTGCCAAGCGATTCAGCCGTTTTTAGGTACGCTTTAAGTAGGGGTTCGCGATCCGCCAGTGCCACAGATGCAAAAGGCTCATCCAGAAGCACGGTACGGCAATCCGAGGCGAGCGCCCAAAGGAGCGCCACTCGGGCACGTTCACCGCCCGAAAGGCCCGATTTCTGAAGGAGGGGGGCCGCCCCAGAAACCCGCATAAAGGTCTCGAGAGTCTGCGCAGCCTCGGCACCGCGCCCTTTTTCCAAAAGTCGAGAAAGCATCCATTTGGAAGGAAGTTCCAGGTCCTGGGCCACAAAGAAGACGTCGCTCGGAGTAGAAACATCGGCTGAATTCCAACGTTCAAGTCCCGAAAGCAGGCGAAGCAAGGTGGATTTGCCAACGCCATTTTTGCCACGGACAAGAACCGGCTTTTCGCGGGACCAATTGAGCGCAAGATCCGTAAACACAGGGATCTCGGAGCCTTCGTAAGTGAATTTACCACCGCGAATGGAAACCGCGTCGGAGGTTGCATCGGAAGTCGCATCTGGTGCCGCGGCAAAATCCTTGCCAGCAGATTTTCCGGCCAATTCAAGCCGTTCAAATTCTTCGAGGACATTGATTGCCGAGACCGCCGAGCGGAACTGCGGCATAACGCGTGCACATTCCTTGACTGGCTTGTAGCAGAGGAGTACCGCCGAGGTAAACAGCACCAGGCCAGACGCATCCATGTAGCCGCGATTCATAAGGAGCGCGCAGAACGCCAATACAAAAACCATCGCAAGCACCGAAACCGTTTCAGTCAAAAGCGAAAGGCCGGACTTCTTGATCGCGGCATTCAATCCGTTATCGCGGAGCCCGCGAACTTCTCTCAAGAGGCCGTCCGAGATTTCTTTGCGTTCGTCGCGGCCGCTCCACTGCCTAAAAAGCCTACGGGCCAGCGACAGATTTCCGCGAAAATCGGAACGGGACCGCAACAGGGATTCTTCGGCGGGGCCAAGCTTATGGAGTTTGCGCTGAAGGACCGCCACCAGTGGCACAATCACCACGAAAAGAAACGTCGTAAGCGGCCAAGAGATATAGAAAAGCACCGGCAAGAAAACCAGCAGTTGAAGCACCGCCTGCACCGCCTGAAAGAAGACTCCCCCGTTATTCTGCAGCACGACCGTGGCCTCGTAAGCAGATTCGACCATACGTTCGCCTTTGGGAGTGTGGAAATTCTTAGGAGCCAGATCACGGAGCCTGTGCAGGAACCATGCCTGCACCCGAGCCGACACCTTATAGAGCCAACCTTCGGAAACTTTGGACTTGCCGTACAGGAACAATAAACGAAACATGGCGAGCGCCACCATTCCCCCGACCCAGGCCGCAAGCGGAATATCAGCCTTGCCATCTACGATATCGATAAAGGAGCGAATACCCCAGAGCACCGCCGCATCAGCAGCACTTGCCAAAAGCGCCAGCGGCAAAAAGCGGATTACACCGCCTTTCAGGGATTTTTTCAGCCATTTTCGCAAATTCACGCAGAAAAATTAACTTTTTTCCTGTTGCCCCCTTGACTAAAATTAAATAGTTACCTATATTTGGCCCTACTAAACGCCCCTATCGTCTAGTGGCCCAGGACTCGGGATTTTCATTCCCGCAACAGCGGTTCGAAACCGCTTGGGGGTATAAAAGGAACCTTTCGAAAGAAAGGTTCCTTTTTTTGTTATCCGCCCTTGACAAACAAAAATAGTTACCTATATTTGGTCGCACAAATCGCCCCTATCGTCTAGTGGCCCAGGACTCGGGATTTTCATTCCCGCAACAGCGGTTCGAAACCGCTTGGGGGTATAAAAGGAACCTACCGAAAGGTGGGTTCTTTTTTTGTTTATATTTATGGCATTCATTACTATGTAAATCTGGGGTATTGATGAAGTTCCTGCTGTACTTAATAATCGCGTGCTTTCTTTGTGGCTGTGCCACAGGTGAATGCAGAACGAACGCATGCCTCACATACAAGAGAACGGAGGCTTTCTGTAACGAAATCCGAGCAGAGGGAGCCTTTTGTTTGGAATACGATTATTTTAACTACTGTATCAGGGATGGTCTGAACAATCAAAAGATTGCAACGATGTGCATAGATACCCTGATTTATAAGGAAATCCTTGAGGTCTTTGACGGAAAATGGGCTAAAGGTACTGTTGGCAATAGCCAGCCAACTGAAGATTCTACGGGTGCAGGCCCTTATTGGATTGATCGAATAGAATACAGTTATAGTTCCTTTACGCGGGATGTAATTCAAGATACAGTAATTTACCATCATTATTGTAAGTCAAAAGACAATAACAACTGTGACATGATTTTTTTGATTCACACAAATAGGGGCCCAAGGTACCAATATGATTACAAAACGAAAGAAATAAAAACCAAGGGTTGGCCTATGTAGAAATCTAAAATAACTGTCATAACGAGGGGAAACGGACGTTCCAAACAGCTTTTTTGTCGGCCTATTAGTCTTCCCTCTCTCAGGAGAGAGAGGGATGGGACTACAAGCTCATCTCATTTCGCTTGTAGCCCTTCGGGTTACGGCCGTTGGCCGTAATCCTTAACTGCGCTTTGTTCGCTTCGCTCTCGCGCAGTTAATCGAACCCTCTCGAGGGTTCTCATCCCGTTTTTTCAGTAAAATAAAAAGCGAAACCTTGCGGCTTCGCTTTTTATTTCAGGAGAGAGAGGGATTCGAACCCTCGGTCCTGTGACAGACTCCGGATTTCGAGACCGGCCCAATCGACCACTCTGGCATCTCTCCGAGGTTCGCACAATGTAGTAAAATAATTTTCGGTTGTCTACACCCATTTCTAAAGAAAAGCTTGCAACCCTTTGAAATCAGTCCCCATATTTCTACATTTGGCCGCAAATCCAACAAAAACGGATCCAAAAAACTTCAGGTTTATAAGCGCGAGTGCGCTTCGGGGCTTTTCAAGGTTCAAGACTGAACCAATCGATAGTGCGGCATGGGCCGCAGATGAAGTTTACGGGTCCCTGAAGGTGCATTATGACAAAGAATACTGAAGAACGTATTCCTGAAGAAGCTATTGACCCTAAATCCAAGATTGCCCGCGAAGCAGACGCGTTTTTGAACGCTATTGCAGGCGGTGCCGACGAAGACGAGGCCGATGAAGCCGCGTTCCTGGAACTGAACCCGAACGGCGTGGTCGTCGACGAAGAAGGCGACGTGCTCAAGAAGGGTCGAAAGTCCGCCATTGAAGTCGGCACGAAGGTCGAATTCGAAGAAGGCGAAGTCGAACAGCCCGAAGAAGATGAAAGCGCCGAAGATTACGCCGAATCTAAAAAGAGCTGTGCCGAACCGGTTGAAGACGAACAACCCGCTGTAAAGGACTCCGCAGAGGAAGAACCGACGGAAGAATCCGATGACGATTCTGACGAGGAACCGGGCGACGAAGCCCTCGTAACTTTCGAAGACCTCGGACTTGCAGACGAAGTTCTTGAAGCTATCAAGGCCATGGGCTACGAGACGCCCTCTCCCATTCAGGCGAAGGCGATTCCCGCCCTTTTGCAGGGAGCAAACTTACTCGGTACGGCCCAGACCGGTACCGGAAAGACCGCCGCAATCTCGCTTCCGCTGCTTTCGAGGCTCGACTTTAATGGTCACGAAACCTCGATGCTGGTACTCACGCCGACCCGCGAACTTGCAATCCAGGTGGCCGAAGCCATCCAGCAGTACGCCGCCAAGATGCCCAAGGTGCATGTGGTTCCGGTTTACGGCGGTCAGGACATCGCCGTACAGCTCCGCGCCCTCAAGCGCCAGGCGAACATCGTCGTCGCTACCCCGGGCCGCCTAATTGACCACATCAAGCGCGGTTCCATCGTGCTTTCGGGCGTGAAGGCCATCGTACTCGACGAAGCCGACGAAATGCTCGACATGGGATTCATGGAAGATGTGGAAACCATTCTCAAGGAAATCCCGGCAAGCGCTCAGCGCGCCCTCTTTAGCGCCACCATGCCTAAAGAAGTCAAGAAGATTATCGAACAGCACTTGGGCGAATACGAAGAAGCCTGCATCGAAGGCAAGACGACAACCGTCGAAAACATCCGCCAGCGTTACTTGCTCGTAAAGAACGAGCACAAGATCGAGGCACTCGCTCGCGTGCTCGAAGGCGAAGACTTTGACGGCGTGCTGATTTTCGTGCGCACCAAGCAGAACACGACCGAAGTCGCCGAAAAGCTGGAAAGCCGCGGCTTCAACGTGGCCCCGCTAAACGGCGACCTCGCCCAGTCCATGCGCGAACGCACCATCAACCGACTCAAGATGGGCAAGCTCGACATCGTTGTCGCCACCGACGTGGCCGCCCGTGGAATCGACGTGGACCGCATCACGCACGTGGTGAACTACGACATTCCCTACGACACCGAATCTTACGTGCACCGCATCGGCCGTACAGGCCGCGCAGGCCGCAGCGGAAACGCCATCCTCTTTATCACGCCACGTGAAAAGAAGATGCTCAAGATTATTGAAAAGGCAACCCGCCAGCCGATCGAAACGATGGAATTGCCCACCGCCGAAATCATCAGCGCAAAGCGCGTCGCCGCCTTCAAGGACAAAATCAAGAGTGTCATTACCACCGGCGAACTCGACAAGTTCAAGGAACTCGTGGAAAGCATGGTTGCCGAAAGCGCTACAGAAGGTGCAGAACCGCCGACCGCCGCAGACATCGCCGCCGCCGTCATCAAGATTTGGCAGAAAAAGCAGCCGCTGTTCCCGGAACTCAAGCCGCTTGACGTTCCTCGCGAACGCCGCGAACGCAATGACAATTTTGGTCTTGACCGCGAAGAAAAGAGCCGACTCCGCAAGGAACGCAACGAAGGCGCAAACGGCGTCGAAGAAGGCTACCTGCGCTACTACCTGGGTGTTGGCCGCCGCGACCATGTGACGCCGCGAGACATCGTAGGCGCAATCGCCGGCGAAGGCAATATCAGCAGTTCCAACATCGGACGCATCAAGCTGTTCGACAAGTTCAGCACCGTAGAACTTCCCGAAACCATGCCGCAAGAAGTTCTCGACATTCTCGCCGACATGACGATTCGCGGTAACGAATCCAGATTCCGCCTGATGACCGACGAACCGCCTACCGGCCCTGCCCCCGGAACTCGCCCGCGTGCCAGCCGCGAAGACCGCCGTAGTTTCCATCGCGATGGAGACCGTCGCAGCAAAAAGTTCGACGACAAGCCTTTCGAAAACCGCAAGGCCCGCCGCGAAAAAATGTTCGGCGACAAGAAGTTCGGCAAAAAGGAAGACCGCTTCCACAAAGACCACGACGAACGCAGCTTTGGCGACAAGCCCTTCCGCAAAACTCGCCGTTTCGGAAGAGTTTAAGTAAAGACAAGAGGTTTGCTCCGGCAAGCCTCTTTTTTACTATACTTGCGGCATGACTTTTTCGACTCTTATTGGCATCATTCTGTTGCTAGCCCTTGTCTTTTTTAAGATCAAGGGCAAATCGCCGAAAAAGAATCCGAAAATGTACCATGGCGATGGACGCCGCAAGACATTCCGCGATTTCGAGCAGGAACGCCGCAAGGGTCTGAGCGATGGAATTCGCGGACTGGACAAGCCTTTTGAATTGGGCGGTTACGGCATCACGCATGCGCCAACCCGCAGCGAGAACTTCTTTAAGCCAGATCCGAAATTCAACGACGAGCGCATCGCAAACGATCCGCGAGGCATTTTTGGCGAAGCGGCCATGATGGCTTTGACCGCACGCGTCTGCGATACCGACAAGCGCCGATATGTACTGATGCGAAACTTGTACATTCCCGCACGCACTGGCTTCACCGAAATCGACGCGTTACTTTTGCACCAGTCGGGCATCTACGTACTCGAAAGCAAGAACCTTTCGGGCGAAATCGCAGGCGACCTTGAAAGCGAGCGATGGAACCAGCACTTGAACGCAAGCACCGAGCATACATTCCACAACCCGATTCGTCAAAACATCGGGCACATTTTGGCGCTAGAACATTTTCTGAAAATCCGCCATGAACAGGCGCACTTTATTTCGTTCGTGGTATTCAGCGACCGTTGCGTACTGCGAAAGGTACCCAAGGATAACGAATTCTGGAGCATCGTTCATTGTAGCGAACTGCAAGACGCCCTACTCAAGCGCATCACGAGCCGCAAGACCATTTACACTATGCAACAGCTTGAAGACTTTTATTATAAATTGCAAGGTTGCATGAATGTGAGCGAAGAAGTGAAGGCGAAGCACAGGGAATATGCTAGTAAACGGAGTGAGCAATGAGGTCGCTCGTAAACTCGCTTCGAGCGCGCTACGCTTTGAGCAAAACATTAGGCGCCCTAGGCGCGATTATTTTTAACTCAAAGGGGCAAAGCCCCGTCCTCACCCCTCAAAGGGAGCCCTAGGCGACCGAGCTGAGACCTATATGAAACAGATTGTAAAAAAGACAGTTCTTGATAACGGAATCACTATTTTAACGGACTACATGCCGCATGCCTACTCGGTTGCGGTTGGCGTCTGGGTGCCGCGCGGATCGCGTCACGAAGCGAAAGACGAATTTGGCCTGAGCCATTTTTACGAGCACTTGGTATTCAAGGGAACCGAAAACCGCAGCGCCCTTGAAATTGCCCGCGCTATCGAAGACAAGGGCGGAAACCTGGAAGCCTACACCACCCGCCAAGAAACGGGATTCTACGCTCAAATCGAACGCAGCCACTTGCCGCTCGCCATCGACGTGATTGCCGACATGCTCATGCACCCGCGCATGGACAAGAAGGAAATGGAAAAAGAACGCCGTGTGATTATCGAAGAAATCCACAGCTACGACGACATTCCCGAAGAAATCGTGGGCGACGTCTTTAACGCCATTCACTTTAAGGGTTGCGGCATCGCGCATTCCATTACCGGAAACATCAAGCAAGTCAAGGCACTTACCCACAAGCAAATGCTCAAGTACAAGGAGCAGGTCATCAACGAGATTCCGCTCCTGATTTGCGCCTCGGGCAAAGTCAACCACGAAGAGCTTGTGGAAATTTGTGCCGAAAAATTTGCACAAAAGAAATCAAATGGCACAACCCCCATCGACATTTACAAGGCCCACAATAGCGTAAAGGTCGTACAGAAGCAAGACATTGCCCAGTCGAACCTTTTCTGGGGTTTAAGCTTTGACCGTTCCCTGGTAGACGAGCGTACCCGTTGCGCGCTTTCGCTGTTCAATGTAGCGATGGGTGCGGGCATGGCCAGCCGCTTGTTCCAGAAGATTCGAGAAGACAAGGGCCTCGCCTACTCCGTTTATTCTACCGCCGACATTTACTGCGACTGCACCGACTGGGGCGTATCCCTTGCTACCGAGCCGCACCAGCTGAAAACGGCGCTTGACCTTTCGCTGAACGAGACTCGCAACTTCTTGAAGCATGGTTTCAACAAGGGCGAATTCGAACGCACCAAGACAAACATCTTGGGAGGCATGTACCTGGGTGCCGACAGCCCCGAAAAGCGAGTTGTCCGCATGGCCGAACAGGTATTGCACCTGGGCGAATACCGCACCATGGAAGAATCCGAAAAGATCATCAAGTCCATGCCGGAAGAAGAAGTTGTCGACATCACGAACCGCCTGTTCGCAGCAGCCAAGTTCTCGGCAGCCGTCATTGAGCCCGCCGGACGCAAAAAGACGGCGCTTGATATAGACTTTTTCTAGAGCCTGTGGTCTAAGCACATAGTATTTGTTATAATTGAATCATTATGAGAATTTCTACCAAAGGCCGCTACGCACTCCGCGTCATGATTGACCTTGCTCAGCACAGCAAGGACGAATACGTGAAGTTACAGGAACTTGCCGAACGTCAGCAAATTTCTGAAAAATACCTCGAAGGTATTTTGGGTTCGCTCGTTCGCGGCAAACTGCTTACGGGCGCCCGCGGCAAGGCCGGCGGTTACAGGCTCAATTGCGAACCTGCCAACTGCAGCGTATGGCAGATTCTTTCGGTTGTAGAGACATCGGTATCGCCCGTCGCTTGTCTAGACGAAAAGGAAAACTCCTGCGAACGAGCCGATATCTGTATTACGCTCCCGGTATGGAAAGAACTACACTCCATGATCAAGGATTACCTGGACGGAGTCAAGCTGGACCAGTTTTTGCGCAACAGCCCCAAGGCCAAAGGCAAAATTCCTGGCGGAAAGAACTGGAATTGCGGTTTATAGCGTTTAAACCGCTTTTTTTGAATACTAGTTATAGCTTAAAACTATTAGTAAGAAAAATGTAAGCAAATTTCTTGCATGCTCAGCCATATTCCTATTGATTCGGTGGGATTAAAGTTCTAATTTACCACCTGTCGAACGGATGAGCCGTTCAAAGCCATTAACAAAAAGAAATCACTCCGAATCAAATCCGGAATGACACGCGAGGAAGAATCGCAAAGGTAGGATAGCCTATGAGTTGTCGAATGTGTAACAGAACTGAACAATCCTGGAAAAGCCAGGCATAACAAATAAAAAACAAAACATTTAATCGTCCCACCGGGGACAACAATCAAAAAGGAATTTATACAATGACTACACAGAACAAGCTCCATTTCGAAACTCTTCAGATTCACGTTGGCCAGGAACATGCAGATCCCACAACCGATTCTCGCGCAGTTCCCATCTACCAGACCACTTCCTACGTGTTCCATAACGCACAGCATGCCGCTGACCGTTTTGCCCTGAAGGATGCCGGTAACGTTTATGGCCGTATCAACAACTCCACTCAGGGCGTGCTCGAAGAACGTATCGCTGCCCTCGAAGGTGGCGTTGCCGCTCTGGCCGTCGCCTCTGGTGCCGCTGCCATTACTTACGCCATCACGGCTCTCGCTCGCAAGGGTGATCACGTGGTTGCCCAGCGCACTGTTTACGGCGGTACTTTCAACCTGCTGCAGCACACGCTCCGCGACTTCGGTATCGAAACCACTTTCGTGGACACGCACGATCTGAAGGCTGTCGAAGCTGCCGTGAAGGACAACACGAAGCTTATCTTTATCGAAACTCTCGGCAACCCGCATTCCGACATTCCGGATATCGACGCTATCGCCGAAATCGCTCACAAGAACAAGATTCCGCTGGTAATCGACAACACCTTCGGTACTCCGTATCTGATTCGCCCGATTGAACACGGTGCTGACATCGTGGTGCATTCCGCTACCAAGTTTATCGGTGGCCACGGCACGACTCTCGGCGGTATCATCGTGGACGGCGGCAAGTTCAACTGGGCTGCATCCGGCAAGTTCCCGCAGTTCACCGAAGTGAACCCGAGCTACGGTATTCCTTTCACCGCAACGGGCGCCGCTGCTTACGTAATCTACGTTCGCACGATTCTCCTCCGCGACGAAGGTGCTGCAATTTCTCCGTTCAACGCATTCCTCCTGCTGCAGGGTGTCGAAACGCTTTCTCTCCGCTTGGATCGCCATGTGGAAAATACCAAGAAGGTGATTGAGTTCCTCACCAAGCACCCGAAGGTGACGCACGTGAGCCACCCGAGTCTTTCGAACCATCCGGACCACAAGCTTTATCAGAAGTACTTCCCGAATGGCGGCGGTTCCATTTTCACCTTCGACATCAAGGGTGGCCAGGAAGAAGCCTTCAAGTTCATTGACAACCTGAAGATCTTCAGCCTGCTTGCTAACGTTGCCGACGTGAAGAGTCTCGTGATTCACCCGTACACCACCACGCACGCCGAACTTTCTCCGGAAGAATTGGCCGCAGCCGAAATTACCCCGGCAACAATCCGCGTGTCTATCGGTACGGAACACTACGAAGACATTATCGCTGACCTCGAAAACGGTTTCGCCGCAATTTAATTGTTTGCATTGAGTTTCCAGTTCCGAGCGCGTTTTCACCATTAGGAAACGTTCGTCGGACTGGATTCTTTTTATTGCCACCAAGGCGGTAACGGAGAGTATTAAATGATTGACTTCGAATATTATAATCCAGCAAAAATTGTATTTGGCGAACATAGTGAACAGAAGTTAAAATCGCTTTTGGCTGCGTATGGCGTGAAATCGCTTCAGCTTGTATACAGCGGTGACTTTATCAAGACGCTCGGCATTTACGATGTGATCAAGACGGCTGTTGCGGAACTCGGGATTCGTTTTTCTGAAAACGGGAACGTGGTGCCGAACCCCTCTATTAATCTGGTTCGCGAACTCGTGAAGCAGGGCAAGGAAAGCCAAGTAGACTTCGTTCTGGCTGTCGGTGGAGGAAGTTCAATTGACACCGCAAAGGCCGTGGCTCTAGGCATTCCTTATGAAGGCGATGTATGGGACTTCTTTGAAAAAGGCGTCTCGCCCAAGCAGGTTTTGCCCATTGGCGTGATTGCCACGACGGCTTCGAGCGGTTCCGAAACATCCAATGCGGCAATTCTTTCTAGCGGCGAATGGAAACTCGGTTTTGAAGACGACCGAATCATTCCGAAATTTGCCATCATGAATCCGAAATACACCGTGGGCCTGCCTGCATACCAGACTTTCGTGGGCATTGCCGACGTGTTGTCCCACCTTCTGGAAAGGTATTTCTCGGACGAAAAGAATTCCGATACCACAGATTACCTGATTGAAGGCGCAATTCGCGCGTTACTCGTGAACGCAGACAAGCTTCTCAAGGATCCCAAGGACATTAACGCCCGCGGTGAAATCCAGTGGCTCGCCAGCGTTGCCCATGGCGGATTCCTGGACGCAGGTCGCCGCGCGGACTGGGGTTCTCACCGAATCGAGCATGAACTTTCGGCGCAGTACAACATCACGCATGGCGAAGGCATGGCCGTTGTCACCGTCGCTTGGACAAAGTACATGGCCAAGCAGAAGCCCTGGTGCCTCGCACTTTTGGCAAGCCGAGTTTTCGGAGCAGACTCCTACAACTACAGCGAAACCGAAAGGGCTTACATTTTGTCTGAAGAACTCACGAAGTTCTTCAAGAAACTGCACCTCGCAACGACTCTGACAGAACTCAAGATCGACAACAAGGATTTTGACGCCATGGCCGCAAGAGCAGTAAGAAACGGCAAAGTCGGGCATTATGTGCCTTTGGATGCAACCGCCATCAAGGACATTTTGACATTAGCTTTGTAAATTTTAACAGGAAAAACAATTCAAAGATAAGGATTAAAAACATGTCTAAAATCTATACCTCCGCCGACCAGCTTATTGGTCACACCCCGCTTCTCGAACTCACCCATATCGAAGAAGGCCTCGGAGCCAAGATTCTTGGAAAGCTCGAATACTTCAACCCCGCCGGTTCCGTGAAGGATCGTATTGCAAAGGCGATGATTGACGAAGCAGAAAAGAGCGGTAAGCTCAAGAAGGGTGCCGTGATTATCGAACCGACTTCGGGCAACACCGGTATCGGTCTTGCATCTGTCGCTGCAGCACGTGGCTACCGCATCATCATCGTGATGCCCGAAACCATGAGCGTGGAACGCCGCCAGATTATGAAGGCTTACGGCGCAGAACTCGTGCTGACCGAAGGCGCCAAGGGCATGAAGGGCGCTATCGAAAAGGCCGATGAACTCGCCAAGGAAATCCCGAACAGCTTTATTCCGGGCCAGTTCGTGAACCCGGCAAACCCGGCAGCCCATAAGGCCACCACCGGTCCTGAAATTTGGGAAGACACCGATGGTAAAGTTGATATTTTTGTGGCCGGTGTCGGTACCGGTGGTACGGTGACAGGCGTGGGTGAATACCTCAAGTCCAAGAATCCGAACGTGAAGGTTGTCGCTGTTGAACCGGCAAGTTCTCCGGTGCTTACCAAGGGTACTGCAGGCGCCCACAAGATCCAGGGCATCGGCGCAGGCTTCGTTCCTGAAACCTTGAACACCAAGGTTTACGACGAAGTGATCGCTGTCGAAAACGAAGCCGCATTCGAAGCCGGCCGCGAAATCGGCAAGAAGGAAGGCGTGCTCGTGGGTATTTCTTCTGGTGCCGCTCTCTGGGCTGCCAAGGAACTCGCGAAGCGCCCCGAAAACAAGGGCAAGACGATTGTCGCACTCCTCCCGGATACCGGCGACCGTTACCTTTCTACCGCCCTCTTCGCAGAATAAGATTTCATCTTTGTTCATAGAAAACGGCTTCTAGAAAAAATCTAGAAGCCATTTTTTTATTTTTGCGGCGCACGGTAACCTATGGCATACAAGAACATCATCTTTGACTTGGGCGGAGTCATCCTCGACATCAATATGCAAAAGGCCCTAAATGGTTTTGCAGCACTCGGGCTCCCCGAAAGCGAACTCCGCTTTGATGTAGGCGAAGCCGCTGACTTGATGCACCGTTACCAGCTCGGGCAATTTACGACCGACGAATTCTGCAAACTCGTTGCCGCAAGATGCAATCCAGGCACAACTCCCGAACAAGTAGCACTCGCCTGGAACAGCATTTGCATCGGCATTCCCGAACGAAAGCTGAACGCCATCAAAGCACTCAAGCAAAAAGCCAACGTTTATCTGCTGAGCAACACCAACGACCTTCATTGGCAATACTGCCTGGACCATTGGTTCAACGCAGGCGGCAACCGCTGCGAAGATTTTTTTCATCAAGTATTTTTAAGCCAGGACCTGCACCTCGAAAAGCCCCACGCCGAAATCTTTGAACACGTCATCAAGACCATCGGCGCTGTCCGCGGCACAGAGGTGTCAGGTGACGTAACCTCGGACACAATCTTCCTCGACGACAACATCGATAACGTAAATGCCGCAAAAAATTGCGGCATTCAAGCGGTGCAAATCACACCCGATGTAGACTGGATCGAATACTTCGATTCGCTAAACTACATCGCCTGATAAATCTTGAAGATAGCGAGGATCTTTCCGATAATCGCAGGGATTCCCGGGCACAAGAAGCAGAGAATCACGCGCGTCACGCGGTTTTTCCACCAGCGCTTGACCTGCCAAATGTCATCGGTCAAAGTTTCCATTTCGGACACGCGCGGCGGCCTCATGTAGACCTGCGTCAGCGCCGTAAAGAACCCGACACCAATCAGTGGCGTAAGTCCCGTAAACGGAGCCGCGACAAGCGCCACCAAAACCGTCAGCGGATGACCGCCCGCGATAATCGTACCGAGCATGGCACCACCGCCAGTAAGCATCGCCCACTGCAAGCTGAGTTCGCCCGCCTTTTCGGCTCCCGTATGCACGCCCACGGCAATAATGCTCGCGATGATTGCAACAGGAATTGCCCAGCCGATAATCTTCCAAATCGGAGCGCTCTTGGGAATGACGCTGATAGATTCTTCGCTAGGGAGCTCGCGGTTTTCTTCGATAATCTTTGCGATACCGTTCATATGACCGGCACCGACGACCGCCACAATCTTTTTGCCCGGAGCGTTTCTGATTTTGCTTGCGAGAAACTGGTCGCGTTCGTCGATAAGCACCTGCTTGACTTCGGGGAAAGATTTTCCGAAATCCTGCATCATGGCACTCAAGGCATCTTGCTGTTTGATCTTGGCCAAGTCTTCTTCGCTGACTTCGGTTTTATCAAAGATGCTTGCAATGAGTCCGCCCAGCAGGCTCAGTTTGCGGTACCAGGGAGTGCAAGCCCAAGTACGCCTCAAGGTAATCTTGATGTCGCGGTCAGCGAGCACCAGTTCGGCATTCTTTTCGGCGGCGACATCGACAGCTTCTTTAAGTTCGGAGCCCGGCTTGACCCCCGTCTGGGCACCCATGCGCTTTTGGTAAGACCCAAGCACCAGGTTTGCAATCAATGTAGCCAGTTGTTTTTTCTTGATGACCTGCTTGAGGTCGGTCTTTTTCCAGCGGTCCGGATCCTTGATGGAATTCAGGCGGCCTTCGTCTAACTCTACACAAACCGTATCGGGGGATTCTGCCTCAATAGTCGCCCTCACCAAGTCCTTGGAGGCCTGGGAAATATGGGCAGTACCAATTAGAATAAACTCTCTATCGTCTTTTCTTATGCGGCAAATGTCGGAAATTTCGTTCATCGGCATAAATGATAGCAAGAAATGACGCATAAATTGAAAATTTTTGGCCAATTTCTGTAACTTTATCAAAAAATGTTTATATTTATATGGAAATTATATTTTTCGGAGGTTTAATCCTATGAAAAAATTCTTGGCTTATTTTTCTTTGGCAGCGCTGGTTCTGACCGGCTGTGCAGGTTCTAGGTCTAACGACCCCGAGGCTCTGGATAACGCTCTCGTGGGTTTCACCTCCTGCGTGCAGGGTGCCCGCTGGCAAGAAGCACTTGAATACGTGACTCCCAGTGAAGCTGACGCCATTGCCACTTCTGATGGTTACGAATTCAAGGACGAATACAAGACTGCAGCTCGCCGTCTCCCGCTTTCGACGCTCCGCAAGGCCGGTCTCGAAGTGGACGGTCGCGGTCGCTTGGTCGGCATCAAGGACGCCATGGATGAAGCTAATAGCCGCTACGTGATGTCCGAAGAACAGGCCAAGGTCGGCACAAACCTCAAGCAGATGGAAGACGAACGCGTGAAGCGTCGCATCGAACAGGGTCAGAAGATCCTCCAGGAAGAAGAGGAAGAAGCCAACCAGGAACAGGAAGAAATCGTTTACTCCAACAAGCTGACCGACGAAGAAAAGCGTAAGTACGGCAGCACTCGCGACCTGCAGGCTCCGGAAGCCTACGAAGACGAAAGCACGCAGGAAGCCGAAGAAACCCTCTACGGCGGCGATTACGAAAATCCGTAATGGAGCAGATGAGAATCTCTCTTAAATCTTTTGCGAAAACGGCGCTCCCAAAAGCGTCGTTTTTTGCAGTATTGCTTGCAATGCTACTGGGCCTTGCCGCCTGCGACTTGGGCCCGGATCCCGATGCAGACGGGGCACGATTCAGTAGGCGTTTTCATTACTACTACGTACAGGACTGCCGCGCCGACGCCTTTGGAGCCTATGACTGCGAAGTCCCCCAAGTACTAAGTCCATCAATGACCGTCAGCCTCCGAATCGACAGTGACGGGCTTGCCTCCCTAAACGTCGACGGCGACCCCTTCTACCTTTTGGAATCGGAATACTCTGAAGATTACGACATGGTCTATGGTGGTTACTACAACTTTTATGGTCTCTACCAACGCGATGACGAGCTGACCCTCTACAAAGATGGCCTAACCATGGCACACTGGTACCGGGAAGACATGGAAGACCGCGTTACCTACTATTTCAAGTACTTACCAGATTGACGACGGGGCTTCAAGTTTCTAAATTTTGCCCCACTCATGAGTAGTTCAGAAAATTTTGTTATCGCCCTCGATGGCGGTTCGGGTACCGGTAAGAGTACCACCGCAAAGATCGTGGCAAAGACCCTCGGCATCACCTATCTTGATACAGGCGCCATGTACCGCGCCGTGACTCTTGCAGCCCTTGAAAAAGGTTTGCCCGCCGAAGAAGGTCCCGCCATGGACGAACTGCTCGCCAACCTCACACTCGGGTTCGACTCCGAAAACCACGTGCTCATCAATGGCGTTTCTCGCGAAAGCGAAATCCGCGGCATGAAGGTGTCGAGCAACGTGAGCATTTACTGCGCACTCCCGTCGGTCCGCGCCGCCATGACCAAGCAGCAGCGCGAAATCGGCAAGAAGCAGAGTTGCATCCTGGACGGCCGCGATATCGGTACGGTCGTGTTCCCCGATGCGAAGTACAAGTTTTTCATGGTGACGGACGTGAAGGTCCGCGCCGAACGCCGCTACAAGGAACTCCTTGAAAAGGGAGAAAAGGTGACGCTCGAAGAAGTCCTCAACAACCTGGTCGAACGCGACCGCCTGGATTCTTCCCGCGCAAACGCCCCCCTCAAGAAAGCGGACGACGCTATTGAAATTGACACTACACACATCTCAATCCAACAACAGGTGCAAAAGATTCTCGACTACGTAGGTGTAGTGGCGTAGCCTGAATCCTTTGTTCCACAACCCCAATTAACAATATGTCTCAAAATCTCAAATTCGGTACCGCAGAAGATCTCGCTGAAATCCTCGCCGCTCAGGGCGAATGCAGCCCCGACTTCCGTAAGGCTAACGCTGACGTTTATGCCGGCATGGATTGCCTCGAACAGGGCAAGCTCGTCACCGGTAAGATTAGCCAGGTGAACGACCAGGAAGTCTTGATCGACGTGAACTACAAGTCCGAAGGTGTCATCGACCGTGGTGAATTCAAGGACACGGACTCCCTCGAAATCGGTTCCGAAATCGAAGTGTTTGTCGAAAAGCTCGAAGATGAAGACGGCCGTCTCATCCTTTCGAAGCAGAAGGCCGACTTCGTTCGCGTGTGGGATCGCATCCACGCTGCATTCGAAAACAACGAAGTCGTGCGCGGTACGCTCACGAAGCGTATCAAGGGCGGTGTGGTTGTCGACCTGTTCGGCATCGACGCCTTCCTCCCGGGTTCCCAGATCGACCTCCGTCAGATCCCGGACATCAACGCCCTCATTGGTCAGGAATACGACCTCAAGGTTATCAAGGTCAACAAGGCTCGCCGCAACATCGTCGTGTCTCGCCGTGTCGTTCTCGAAGAAGAACGCAACAAGCAGCGTGGCGACGTGCTCGAAACTCTCGAGAAGGGTCAGGTCCGCAAGGGTATCGTCAAGAACATCACCGACTTCGGTGCATTCATTGACCTCGGCGGCGTAGACGGCCTCCTCCACATCACCGACATGAGCTACAAGCGCATCAACCACCCGACCGAATTGCTCCAGCTCGGCCAGGAAGTCGAAGTTATGGTTCTCGACTTCAACGACAAGAAGGAACGTATCTCTCTCGGCATGAAGCAGCTTAAGCCGCATCCGTGGAAGGACATCGCCGAACGTTATCCGGAAGGCGCTATCGTTAAGGGTAAGGTTGTTTCCATTACCGATTACGGTGCATTCGTTGAACTGGATAGCGGCGTTGAAGGCCTCATCCACGTTTCCGAAATGTCCTGGACTCAGCATGTCAAGCACCCGTCCAAGATCCTCACCGTTGGTCAGGAAGTCGAAGCTGTCGTGCTCAAGGTTGAAGAAGATGCAGAACGTATCTCTCTCGGCATGAAGCAGCTCGAATCCGATCCGTGGGATTCTATCGAAACCGAACTTCCGCCGGGTGCCCGCGTGGTTGGTGAAATCCGCAACATCGCTTCCTTCGGCGCATTCGTCGAAATCAAGGAAGGTGTTGATGGCCTCATCCACGTTTCCGACATGTCCTGGACCAAGAAGATCACTCACCCGAACGAAATGGTCAAGAAGGGTGACAAGGTTGAATGCGTCGTGCTCGCCGTCGATAAGGAAAAGCGCCGCATTTCTCTGTCCATGAAGCACCTCACCGAAGATCCGTGGGACACCATCGACAACACCTATCCGGTGAACTCCGAAGTGAAGGGCAAGATCGTTCGCATGCTCGACCGCGGCGTCGTGGTTGAACTCGCTGACGGTATCGAAGGCTTCATCCCGGTTTCCAAGCTCACCGCTGAATACATCAAGGTTCCGGCCGATGCATTCAAGGTTGGCGACGAAGTTCCGGCCGTTGTGACCGAAATCGATCAGAACAACCGTAAGATCTTCCTCTCTGTGGTTGACTACTTCAAGAACCGTGAATCCGCTGAGCTCAAGGCTTGGATGGACTCTCACAAGCCGGGCGAATCTGGCACCACCATTGGTGAAGCCGCCGCTCCGAAGAAGAAGGCCACCAAGAAGAAGGCTGACGCTGAAGCCGAAGCTTAATTAGCTTCTTCAAAAGCTTAATGCTTTAAGGAATCCCGCGGGTAACCGTGGGATTTCTTTTTTCTATTTTTCGTTTCATGAACCTCGCTGGAAAGAAAATCTTGCTCGGAGTCTCGGGCGGCATTGCCGTGTACAAGAGCTGCGAGCTGTTGCGCCTGCTGCAGAAGAAGGGCGCCGAAGTGCGCGTATGCATGACCGATGCGGCTACCGAATTCGTGGCTCCGCTGACTTTTGCAAGCCTGAGCAAATGCCCCGTGTATCTAAAGAACGGAGCTGTCGAAGCGCGCCCCTTCCAGCATATCGATTTTCCGCGTTGGGCAGACCTTTATTTGGTGGTACCCGCGACAGCAAATGTCATCGGTAAATTCGCCTGCGGTATCGCCGACGATCCGGTGAGCCTTTGCTTTATGAGCTGCACGTGCCCGCGCGTGATTGCGCCGGCGATGAATGTGGCGATGTACAACTCCCCTGCGGTAAAACGCAACCTCGAGATTTTGCGCGGTTTCGAAAACACGACCGTGCTTGAATCGCCTGCGGGTGAACTCGCCTGTGGTGAGGTGGGGCAGGGCCGTCTGATGGAACCGGCTGAGATTGCGAAGTATTTAGAGACGAGAGACGAAAAGCCCGCCCTGAGCCTGTCGAAGGGACGAGAGACAAAAGGCGAAAAGGTTCAATGCGAACCGCCCGCAATTTCTGTCGCAGTCGATATTCCGCCGACACAAGATGCAAGCCTTCCCGGCTTCGGCAAGAAGGTTCTCTTGACCGCAGGCCGCACCGAAGAAGCGATCGATCCGGTGCGCTATATTAGCAATCGCAGCAGCGGCAAGACCGCCGTGGCGCTAGCCTCGGTATTCTACGCCAACGGCTTCGAAGTCGAAGTGGTCGCAGGCCCGATGGAGGCCGAATTCCCGAAGGGCGTTCGCGTGACTAAAATCAGAAGTGCCCGCGATATGCATGACGCCGTCCTTGAACGAATGAAGAATGCAAGCGTGCTCGTTCACTGCGCTGCAGTCGCCGACTACCGCCCGAAAGTGGCCGCTACCGAAAAGATTAAGGATAGCCGCAGCCAGCTGATTCTGGAGCTGGAACCGAACCCGAATATTTTGCGAGACAGCGTCGCCCAAAAGCGCGACGATCAAGTGATTGTCGGTTTCGCACTTGAGACCGATCACTTTGAAGAACACGCCGCCGAAAAGCTTGCAAAGAGCGGCGCTGACGCTTTACTTTTGAACGCACCCGTGGCCACCGACTCTGGCTTTGGCCGCGACTGCGTACGCTTCGCCCTGGTGGAAACGGGCAAGCCCGTTCCACAGCTCGCCATGGGCGAGAAGGTCGATTTGGCCGAGACGATTTTGAACTTTTGCCTGGAGCGCCTGAATGGCTGACGAATTTGACTTTAGCGAACTGCGCAACTACCTTTCAGGACAAATCGACCTGGGCGAAGCGGAACTCCTGCTAGACGAACCGTGGACGTTGACTCGCAAGCCCGCAATTTCGACCGCAACGACAGCGCGCCCAGCTGCGCCTGTTGCCCCGCATCCCGTTCCGCCGACTCCGACCGCAGCTCGCCCAGTGCCGCGCAACCTGCCGCCACAATTCCCGAACAGCTCGGCAGCCGCACCAGCCGATGCACCACAAGCCCCGATTCCGGACACCACCGGATTCGCACCTTCGCTCTTCGGCGCCGTCGATGCCAAGGCAACCACGATTTCTGCCGCCAACATGCCGACCGAGCGCATCGTCAAACGTACCGCCTCCGCCTTCGAATCTGTCGATTCTCTTGATGCATTCTACGACGCCATCAAGGGCGAAGCCATGTACGCCAGGGAAGCTGCACTTGCCCGCTATACAGGTCCCGCCAAGCCGAAATTGCTTTTCCTGCTTCCCGCCATTAAAATGGCTGAAGCTGCAAACATCTCGACAACAAGCACCGACGTTTTCTTCGGCACCGCTGTCGGACAGATGCTTTCGCGCCTGTTCGCAAGCCTAAACATCGATCAAAAAGACATCGGCATCACGTACTTCTTCAAGTCGACCGAACGCCCGCTCGCGCCGCTTCTCGAAGCCGCGCTCCGCAAGATGCTCACGAAGGAACTCAGCTTCATTCAGCCCGAAATCATGGTGACCTTCGGACAACCGCTGTTCTATCAGGTGTTCGGCAAGGGCAAGAATTTTGACGACAACGCCGGCACCGCCATGGACTTCGCCGGCACCAAGAGCGTCGCCCTCGTAGACCCCTACCTCATGGTAAACGACAAGCAAATGAAATGGCTCACCTGGAAGGTTCACATCCCGCGCAGCGGCATGTTCACCATCGCCGCCAAGTAGAGGCCCCATGAACACTCCGAATCCGAACACGGTGCATCCGATTGCAGGCTACGACAAGGAAATCTACGTCAAGCCTACCATCAAGAACCCGAACATTATTGTCGGGGACTTCACCTATATCGCGGATTCAGAATTCGAAAGCCATGTGACGCACCACTACGACTTTATCGGCGATAAGCTGATTATCGGAAAGTTCTGCCAAATTGCCGCCGGCGTGGAATTCGTCATGAACGGCGCCAATCACCAGATGAATGCGGTTTCGACGTTCCCATTCTATACGCTAGAAGGTTGGAAAATGAATCCGCCCGCCAAAAGCGACATGCCGTTCAAGGGCGACACAGTCATCGGAAATGATGTGTGGATTGGCCAAAACGCCACCATCTTGCCGGGCGTACATATCGGTGACGGCGCCATCATCGGCGCGAACAGCGTCGTCGGTAGCGATGTAGAGCCTTATACGATTGTCGTCGGCAACCCCGCCGAAGCAATCCGCTATCGATTCGATGAAGACCTGACGGAACTTCTGCTCAAATTCAAGTGGTGGGACAAACCCATCGAAGAAATCAACGAATTGATTCCAATTCTTACGGATAGCAATCTTGATAAAGTTAAAGCCGAAATCTGTCGGCTAATGAAGCGTTAAAACGAAGCTTCAATCATTACACTTCAATCAGCGTCGCCACTAGGCAGCTATCTTTGGTGTGGCCGGAGCCGACAAAGTCGATATCCTGCGACTTATTCCAAAGAGTTTTCGCTTTCGGGTGAACGGACGCAACCGCTGCAAGTGCATTCCGCGAGAAGGCGGACAAATTGAATTCGCTGTAGTTGGAACTCACCATGAAGAGGCCGCCCTTGTTCAAGAGCGTAGCGCAATCAGCCACGAGCGGCATCAGGTGTTCGCGTACATTGAAGTTCTTGCCCTTGAAGCGGGCAAAGCTCGGCGGATCGAGCACGATGGCATCGAACTTGAGACCTTTCTTTTGCGCCCAGTGAACGTATTCAACGGCATTGCCTCTGAAGAATTCACCCTGCTTAGGTTCGAGCCCGTTGAGGGCGTAGTTTTCGCGGCCCTTATCCAGAATCTTTGCACTGATGTCGGCATTCGTCGAAATCTCGGCACCGCCTAGACGGCCGTGCACCGAGAAGGCGCAGGTGTAGCTGAACAGATTCAACATACGGCGGTCGGCCGCACGCTCCCCCATCTCCAAGCGAATCGCACGCATGTCCAGGAACAGCCCCGGATTCACCGTATCGAGCAAATCGATGTGGAACATCGCAGAACCTTCGCGGACAACGCCCGTGGAATCTTCGGAGCGGCCCACCAGCACTTCCATCGGCGGATTTTCCAGCGACTTGCCGGAACGGGAAAGGCGTTCCTTTACCACAAGGCAAACGGGAGAAAACTTCTGCGCAATCGCATCGGCAACGGCACGCTTTTCGCGGAGCAGTTCATCGCCGAAAAACTGAATCTGGTAACGGTCGCCGAACTTGTCGAGCGTCATGCCAGGGAAACCGTCCGGCGCCCCGTTCACAATGCGAAAAGCCTCGGTAATCCCAAGCAAAGGAGCTCGTTTTTTATAAGCAGCATCTAAATTATTGATTAAATCTTTCATAGGTATGAGGTATGAGCTCGGTCGCCTTCAGCTCCCTGAGGAACGAGGCTTTAGTAGAAAGATAAATTTTTATTCCTAGCTGAATCCTCAATGGTGCGTAGCACCGACCTCAAAGTGAGTTTACGAACGCGCTCAAAACTCATAGCGCGCAGCGCTATTTGTCCATGCTCTTGATCTGGTCCACGAATTCGCCGACTTCCTTGAATTCGCGGTAAATCGAGGCAAAGCGCACGTAGGCGACGGCATCGAGTTTCTTGAGTTCCTGCATCACCAGGTTGCCAATCTGTTCGTAACTGACTTCGGCATTTTCGGTGAGAGTCAAAGCGTTTTCCACATTGGTCGCCAGCTGTTCAATTTCAGCCACCGACACAGGGCGCTTTTTGCAGGAGTTCATGATTCCGCGCAAAAGCTTTTCGCGCTGGAAAGGTTCATGCTCGCCGCTGCGCTTGATGACGGTCAACGGTTGCACTTCGATGTACTCACGAGTCGTAAAGCGACGGCCACATTCGCAACATTCACGACGGCGACGAATGGACGAACCGCTCACGCGGCTGTCTACCACCTTGTCGTTATCTTTCTTGCAGAACGGGCAAATCATCTTAAACCTTAGTTGAACTTCTTGAATTCAGCGACGCTTGCCTTGAATTCGACGAGGTATTCCTTCGCGGCAGCCACGACAGCTTCCGGAGTGTAACCGAATTCCTTTTCGAGCACGCCAGCCGGAGCAGAGGCGCCAAAGCGTTCGAGACCGGAGACCTTGCCGAATCCGCCCACGACCTGGGCGAACAGGAGCGGAAGGCCGCTGGACTTTGCAAACACCGGAGTCCAAGGAACGATGATGGAATCGCGGTAAGCCTTGTCCTGAGCCATGAAGAGGGCCGGGCTAATCATCGAGACCACGCGGACCTTGAGGCCTTCGCCACGGAGGATTTCGGCGGCGTCGTGAGTCAGGAGTACGTCGGAACCGTTAGACACGAAGGTCAGGTCCGGACGTGCGGAACCGCAGTTGTCGCTCACGATGTAGGCGCCCTTGCGGCAAGCCTTGGAAGCTTCGTAGCGTTTGTCACCCGGGAGAGTCTTCACGTTCTGGCGGGTCAGGATAATCGCGGTCGGGCGATCGTTGTTTTCAAAAGCCATTTCCCAGGCGGTCACGGTTTCGAAGGCGTCGGCCGGGCGGAGCACCAGCATTTCGGACTTGCCGTCTTCGCGCTTGAGGCCTTCGAGCAAACGGATCTGGGTTTCGTGTTCGATCGGCTGGTGCGTCGGGCCGTCTTCGCCCACGCGGAAGCTGTCATGCGTGTACATGAACTTGACCGGGAGCTTCATGAGGGCAGCCATGCGGATCGCCGGCTTCATGAAGTCGCTGAACACGAAGAATGTAGCACAAATCGGATAGAGGCCGCCGTGCAGTGCGATACCGCAGCAGATGGCGCCCATGGTGAGTTCGGCAACGCCCACCTGGACGAAGGCGCCCTTGAAGTCACCTGCGCGGAAGATGCCGGTCTTGTTGAGGAAGGCCTGGGTGTTGTCGGAGTTGGAAAGGTCAGCGGAGCTGCAGATGCAGTTCTTCACGTTTTCGGCGAGGTAGCCGAGCACGGTACCGGAGGTCACGCGGGTAGCGACGCCTTCCTTAAGTTCGAGCTTGGAAAGGTCGATCTTCGGAGCCTTGCCCGAGAGCCATTCCTTGAGGGTAGCAGCCTTTTCCGGGTTCTTGGCATCCCAAGCGGCCTTAGCCTTCTTCCATTCGGCGACTTCCTTGCGGAGTTCTTCCTTGCGGGCTTCGAAGCCAGCCTTCACGTCGTCAAAAATCTTGAATGCATCGGCCGGATCGCCACCGAGGTTCTTCACGGTTGCATCGGTAGAAGCGCCTGCTGCGTTGAGCGGCTGGCCGTGAGTAGAAACGGCACCTTCGAAGGACTTGCCGTCTTCGGCGATGGCGCCCTTGGCCATGGTGGTGTGACCGATGATGATGGTCGGCTTTTCAGTTTCGGCCCAAGCGGCCTTGAAAGCCTTGCGGAGTTCAGCGATGTCGTGACCGTCGGCCACGTCAATCACGCGGAAGCCCCAGGATTCGTACTGCTTCTTGAAGTCGTGGCTCATCACGTCTTCAACCTTGCAAGAGAGCTGCACCTGGTTGGCGTCGTAGAAGAAAATGAGGTTAGAAAGCTTCAGGTGACCGGCAATGCGGCCCACGCCGTAGGCGATTTCTTCTTCGAGACCGCCGTCAGACACGAGGCAGACCACCTTGTGCTGCAGAATATCGCCAAAGCGTTCAACCATGAAGCGTTCGGCAATAGCGTTACCGAGAGCTACGGCATGACCGATACCGAGCGGGCCCGAGGAGTTTTCGATGCCGAGGGCGACTTCGACTTCGGGGTGACCCGGAGTGCGGGAACCCAGCTGGCGGAAATTCTTGAGGTCATCCATGTTGAGCTTACCCAGCAGGGCAAGTTCACCATAAAGAAGAGCGGACATATGACCGGGGTCCATAAAGAAGCGGTCGCGGGCTTCCCAATACGGATTTTCAGGGTCGAATCGCAGAAATTCTGCGAAAAGAAGGGAAATTGCGTCTGCGGCACCCATGGCTCCACCCGGGTGACCGGACTTTGCCTTCTGCACCATGGCAGCGGAAAGGATTCGAACGTTGTCAGCCGCTTTCGTAACCAGCCTATCTTCCACTTTTTTAACCTCTCTTTATAATTAGGGCGATGAGCCGCCCATAAAATAAGCGACCCAAATTTAGTTTTTTTTTACCACCCTCACAAGGCAGGCCGGCAGAAAACACCTTATAATCTCCTTATAATTAACAGAAATGAGTGAAAAATGTTTTACCAAAACTCCAGGAATAAAAGGCTATTTAATAACTATTTTTGGGACAGGAAAAACAAAGGTATCTTAAAATGCTAAAAAATATTTACAAAGCTTGTTTCATCGCCTTGGCGGGTCTCGTTGGAACGGCCAACTCCCTTGAAATCCGCCCCTTCCACGAATTGCTTTTCCCCACTAAAGTCAATATCAATACAGATCGCGCCGGAAAAACATCTGACAAAAAGATGAATTCCGACATCGAATTCATGGGCGGTTCCGAAGTTTTGTTCACCCCCGAAATTCCTATCCGCTACGGTTTTGGCATTGGCGTTAAATCCGCCCAGCAGAAGGGCGACACCATCATCACGCCGGCAATGCTCCCTCTTTGGGGCGTTATTACCTACGACCCCCTCAAGGGCAAATATCCCGTTTCGCCTTACGTAGTCGCAAGGGCAGGTACCTTGTTGCCGCTGGCCACCAACGGCAACTGGTGGGAAAAGCCGCTTAACTTTAACGTCGCCGGCGGTATCGGCGCCATTTTCCCCTACAATATCGGCTTTGAAGTCGTCTACGACTACACCTCCGTCCTTAAATCCTTCAAGAGCCTCGACACCAAATACCGCGTCTCTTCCGGACGCGTAGCCCTGGTGCTCTCCGTGGGCTTCAATATCGGCGGCAACGATAACGATCAGAAGAAGTCCGAAGAACCCGCTTACGACGCATCCGCCTTCTCGACCGAACCCGCCGAAGAAAAGCAGGAAGCATCCCAGGAAACCTCCAGCTTCGACTATTCCGGTGGCGCATACGATTCCTCTGAATCCGACTCTTCGACCACAAGCGAAACAACCGATTACGGTTACGGCGCTTCCGAAGAAACACCTTCCGAAGACACCACCGCCAGCGAACCTACCGAATCTACGGAACCTGTAGCAGAAGAACCCGCTGCCGAAGAAGCTGCTGCAGAACCGGAAGCTGAACCCGCTGCGGAACCGGAACCCGAACCGGAAGCCGAACCGGCCCCGGAACCGGAACCCAAGCCCGCAGCAAAGAAGTCTTCCAAGAAGTCCAGCAAGAAGGCCTCCAAGAAGTCTTCCAAGAAATCTTCGAAGAAGTCCAGCAAAAAGAGCAAAAAGAAGAAGTAATGCTCACACAAAAATGAAATCGGAATAATTCCAAACGAACTAGGCGCCCTTGGGCGCCTTCATTATTTATATTTATAAAATGAAAGCTTTCATTACCGGTCTTTTGAAGAACCTCGCGCATCCGGGAACTATCGTAGGCCTTGTTGTCGCCCTCGCTATTCCGTTCCTTATTTATCTCGGCCCCAATATCGGCCACAAAGAGACCATCAAGAATTTAGACCTCTACTTGCCTCTGCCCCTTTTCTTGGTGCAGCTGGTCGCCGCCATCGTCCTTTTTGGCCTACTGAATAAAGATTTTAGGGAATGGCTCAAGGGAATTCTCCCCGAAAAGAAGATTTCCCTCTTGATGCTCATCTTCACGGTCATCATCACTATTTTTGCGGCCACCCAAATCGAAGCTCGCCACCGCGTGCAAAGCGACGAAAGCGTATTCATGTCTGTCGCCCAGAACATGTACTACAACCATGAAACGGGCACTTGCAACCAGGGCTTTTTCGAAGACGGCAAGCTGAACTGCGTCGCGACCTCCAACAGTTTCAAGACCAAGGGGCTCGCGTTCCTGTACTTGCTGGGCATGCCTCTCCTGGGCAATGACCTGCACTGGATTTTCCATATGGAGCTATTGATGCTCCCGCTGGCCATGCTCCTGATGTTCCTTGCTATTGTCGCCTGGACTAGGCAGCCGCTCCTCGCTTTCTTTGCAGCGTTGCTCACGGCATTGCAACCCACGGTGCTTTTCCAGTTCCGCGCCATGTCGGTGGAACCTCTCTACATTTTCCTTTCCGCCCTTTCGCTCCTGATTTTCAAGTGGGCATTCGACCGTAACACAGTCAAGCACTGGGCGCTTCTCGCACTTTCGCTGGCATTCTTTGCGCAGACCCGCCAAGAAACCGCCTTCTGCCTGTTCGCTTTCATCTTGTTCGCGCTCCCCAAACTTTTGGACAGCAAGAGCGCCAAGACTCCGGTTTTCTTTGCCACCCTTTCGCTGTTTTCGGTCCCCGCACTTTTGACCATCAGCTACTTCCAAGGATTCGGTTTCCAGGGCGGTGAATTTGAAGCCCACGGCCACTTCTTTGAAGACCTCGCCCGCAACTGGCAAGAAATGACCAAGCCGCTTACCAAGAACGGCGAACTCGAAAATCCCTTCCTGACCTATTTCAACTACCTATTTGCGGCTGGCGCCCTCTACCTATTAGTGCGTGCCATTTGGGGCGCCAAGAAAAAGGATTTCTTCTACCTCAAAGTTCTCGCCTTCCTGCTTCTGTACCATATTCAGACCTACATGATTCTTGAAAACGTCTCTGGCGATTTCAGCATCCAGATTAACCAGCGCTACAGCCTGGTGATGTTGCCTTCCATGGCGTTCGTAGCATCGCTCCCCGTGGTCCACCTGGTAGAAAAGCTGATTGAATCCATAGGCGGACAGAATTCCAAGCAGACCGCCATAACCGTAGTCACGGCCGTTGCTTTAATTTTTACCGGTTGGACTTTCCACTACAAAGAAGACTTCAACAAGAACATCATGTACAACCGTAACCACTTGACCATCGAAGAATACGAAATTCTGAGTTGGCTCAAGGAACAACCTAAAAAGGAAAGGATGTTCATTTACGGTCGCCCATGGCATTTTGTCGGCTACGGAATTTCTTCGATCCATTACGACCGTGCCCGCCAAATGAGTTCAGCCGAGCTCAAGGGACTCGTCGACAAGTACCAAGGCGAAGTCTACTACATTCGCGGTCTCGACTGCTGGGATAGCCACACCTACCACAAAAAGGCCGTGGAACACCGCATCGCCACCACCTGCGACGTGTTTGAACGCGACATGGATCTGGAAGGCGTCAAGAACATCCTGATAACTAACAACTACTGGGTACAAATCGCCAAGTTCAACGGCCGCAAGGAATTCAATCCGAAAAACATCATCGCCATAAGCGACCCCGAATTGCAGAGTTTCTCGGAGGATTCCACCAAGCAGTCTCTCTTCTATCGATTCAACTTGAACGAAACCGCCGCTGTAGCAAACCAGTGGGACTACACCATTCTCTTTAACGGAGACACCTTGGCCCACTCCCCCTACGCCAACGGGAGTTTCAGCGGAAGCGTCGCCGAAGACCGCTTGCTGCCCGGCTACAACCAAGTGCAATACATCGTACAGAACCGCGAAAACGGCAAGCTTATGGCCGACATTTCCAAGTTCTACTTCAACAAGGCTACAGGCGCCGTTCCTCTGGTGGAATTCCCCTACGCAAGCCACAAGCAGGCTTGGGGCAAGCTCCATAAGAACACCTCGCTCGAAGGTAACACCTTCAAGGTGGGTGGCAGGTTCTACAGCGAAGGCTTCGGTACGCACGCCTCTTCCGAAACCACCTTCAATCTCGAAGGCAAATTCAAGATTTTCAAAATGGGTTTTGGTCTCGACGAAGAATCCCTCTGCAGCGACGGAGTCCAGTTGCAAATCGTTGCCGACGATGCCGTCCTTTTCGACAGTGGCCGCTTTAGTCTCGGCAAGTTGAAAACTGCCGAAGTCAGCGTCGAAAACAAGCAAACCCTTACCATCAAGACCTATTCTCTTGAAGACATGGACTGCGACCACGTCGATATCATCAACCCCGCGCTTATTCCCTAGGTAGATTATGCTGTTATCTGTAATCATTCCTGTTTATAACGAAGAAGAAATCGTCGCCGAAACCTACCGCGTTCTAGAAGAAGAACTCAAGGAAATCGAACACGAACTCATCTTTGTGAACGACGGTTCCAAGGACAAAACACGCGAAATCGTAGAATCGCTGTTGCCCAGCAACCCGAACAACAAGATTATCAACTTCAGCCGCAATTTCGGTCACCAGGCCGCCTTCAGCGCAGGCCTCGACCACTCTACCGGCGATGCCGTGGTGATCATCGACGGCGACTTGCAAGACCCGCCGAGCCTGATTCACGAAATGCTCGAAAAGTGGCGCGAAGGTTACCAGGTCGTTTACGCCCAGCGTAACAAGCGCAAAGGCGAGACCATTTTCAAGCGCTTTACCGCCTTCTGCTTCTACCGCCTGATCGGCAAACTCACGAGCATCGACATTCCGCCTGACACCGGCGACTTCCGCCTCATGGACCGCTGCGTGGTGAATCAGCTCACGAACCTGCCCGAACGTAGCCGCTTCTTGCGCGGGCTCGTTTGCTGGGTCGGTTTCAAGAAGATTGGCGTCAAGTACGACCGCGACGAACGTACCGCAGGTACCTCCAAGTATCCGCTCAAGAAGATGGTGCGTCTCGCCCTCGACGGCATTACCGGATTCAGTTCCGCACCGCTCAAGATTAGTTTCTACGCTGGTTTGTTTGCAACGATTGTCGGCCTGGCCGTTCTCATTTGGTCCATTCTGGAAAAATTCCTCAGCCCCGCCACGACGGTTCCCGGCTGGGCATCGCTCATGACCGCCATCGTATTCTTCGGCGGCGTGCAGCTGATTTCCATTGGCATTATGGGTGAATACATCGGTCGCATTTACGACGAAGTCAAACAGCGTCCGCTTTACATAGAAGACAAGAAGGAATGAGCAGTGAGCAACGAGCACGGGCCCAAAGGCCCTTTGAGCAATAATAAATGCGGTATGGCCGCCTAACTTAAACCTCAGAGCGAACGAACGTGAGCGAACTCAAACCTCAAAGCGAGCCACGCGAGCGAACTCAAAGCTACGATATGAAGAACAAACTTTTTGTGATGAGTGCCGCTAGCGGCGCAGGCAAGACCACCCTCAAGGATTTGGTCATCAAGGATTTTCCGGACATCAAGTATTCTATTTCGGCAACCACCCGCAAACCGCGCGAAGGCGAAGTCGACGGAGTCCATTATTTCTTCAAGACGAAAGAAGAATTCGAAAAGCTCATCAAGGAAGATGGCTTGATCGAATGGAACGAAGTCCACGGCAATTACTACGGTACGCCCAAGAGCTTTGTCGAGCATACTCTCGCCGAAGGCAACCGCGTGTTGTTCGACCTCGACGTTTTCGGTAAAGTGAATTTTGACAAGGTCTACCCCGACGCTACGGGCATTCTGATTTTGCCGCCGAGCGAAGAAGAACTTGAAAAGCGTCTTCGCGGACGCGGTACCGACAGCGAAGAAGTGATTCAGCTCCGCCTTGCAAACGCCAAGAAAGAAATGGAATTTGCAAAGACAAAGGGCAAGTACGAATACGTCATCATCAACGACGACTTGCAGCGCGCCGCAGAAGAACTCAGAAACATCCTGAAGAAAAAAGACTAAACCTTGATGCTCGCTCTTTTGAGGCGATCATTCAAGGCCATGCCGACGCCGACATTCGGAATCGGGTCTACCAGAATCAAGTCGTACTTGGGATCGTCCAAGTCGTGCATGTAGGCGTACAGCTTGGCTGTCGCCTCTAGCATATTGCCCGATTCCGACAGATTCAACGTCGCAGGAATCACGCCGGGGTGATTGCCGAAGGCAATCCGCACGCAGTGTTCCGGAAGCGTAAAGCCAGCAGGAATTTCACCATAGAGCAGCGGAACCTGCGGGCGGTAGTGCGTATCGCACTGCCCCGGCGCTAGCATAGCTTGCCCCGGCTTAGAGGTAGATTCCTTAATCTTCACGTCACCGATGACTTTTGCAATCATCTCGGGCGTAATCGCACCCGGTCGAAGCACCGTCGGCTCGCCCACTAAAGAGACAATCGTACTTTCTACGCCCACGTTGCAGGGGCCGCCATCGACAATGCCAGCCAAGCCACGGTCGGCCAGCTGTGCCGCGACATGTTCGGCCGTCGTCGGGCTCACATGCTTGAACAAGTTCGCGCTAGGGGCAGCGAGCGGCACGCCCGCCTTCCAGATAATTTCTTGCGCCACCGGGTGCGACGGGAACCTCACCGCTACCGACGGGAGCCCGCTCGTGCACAAATCCGGAATACATTCCTTCTTGGGTAGAATCATGGTCATCGGGCCCGGCCAATAGGCCTTCGCCAACGCATACGCCGCCTCGGGAATATTTTCGGCAATGTCAGCCAACTGCGAAATTTCGCAAATGTGAACAATCAGCGGATCAAAAGTCGGACGTTCCTTGATCGCAAAAATCTGCGCCAGGGCCGACGGCAAATAAGCATTACCCGCAAGGCCGTAAACAGTCTCGGTCGGAATCGCAACCACCTGTCCATCGTGGAGCAGGCGCGCGGCATCGTCAATACTTGTCCAAGGAGGAAATTGCATGATAGACCAAAAATAAAAAAAGGATGGCGCAAGCGCCATCCCTTAATTTCATTTTGCCTTAAGCTAAGCTTCTGCCGGAGCAGCTTCTGCAGCCGGGGCTTCTTCCTTGTCCTTGCGACCAAAGGCAAACACCTTGTCGCAAGCAGTGTTGAAGCGCTGCCAGGTCTTTTCGGAATGTTCGCGAGGCACGGCACCCACTTCCTTCCACAAACGACGCAGGTGCTTCACCTTGTTCATCGAGGCACCGACAGTCTGTTCGTTCAAGTCCGTCAGCAAGTCTTCGGCCTGTTCGCAAAGCAACAGCTTCTTCTGCAAGTTGTTCTGGCGAGCCTGTTCCTGAATGTCGAGCTGGTCGCGGCGGCGAGTAAAGAAGTCATCGCAAGCTTCGCGGAACTTCTTGTACAAGTCCATATCTTCGATACCGCAGAATCCAAGTTCGCGCCATTCCTTCTGGAGTTCGCGAACAGCGTCTGCAAGCTGGTTAGAGCCAGCGCTTTCGGCAAACTGGCGAACCTTATCGATCATCGCGTTCTTCTTTTCCTTAATCACGTCGAGGCCCTGAGCCAAGGTCGAATCAGCGTGAGCGAGGCGTTCAAGAATCTTGTTGTAAACCGTGTTGTAGCGGTTGCTGATGGTTTCAATAGCTTCCTTCGGAACCATGCCGATAGCCTTCCATTCAGCTTCCATTGCCTTGAGTTCGTCAAGCGTACCCTGACCGGCAGCTTCCATGGCTTCCAGCTTTTCGCACAGAGCGTTCTTGGCATCCAGATTCTTCTGCTTCGAAGCATCCATTTCTTCGAAGTGAGCTCGCTTCTTTTCGAAGAAGCTATCGCAAGCGGTACGGAAACGGTTCCAGATTTCGTCGGACTTGCTCTTGGGCACAGGACCCACAGCCTTCCAAGATTCCTGGAGTTGTTTTAATTTGTTCGGAGTAGCGTTCCAGTCGTTGGATTCCTTGAGGGCTTCGGCTTCCATGCAAAGCGCCACCTTCTTTTCGTAGTTGGCTTCGCGGTTTTTGTCTTCGGCCTTCAGGTTTTCCTTGTGCTGTGCATAGTAGGCAGCCGTTGCCGCCTTGAAACGTTCGGTAAGGGCAGCCACGTTTTCCTTGGGCACCATGCCAATGGCCTTCCACTGTTCCTGGATTTCCTGCATGGCCTTGTACTTGTCCTTCCAGAACATTTCCGTGTTCTTGACAAGTTCTTCGATCTTGGCACAAAGGACTTCCTTGGCGGCCAAGTTCTTCTGGCGTTCTGCAGTCATCTCTTCAATGAAGGCGGCGCAGTTTTCCTTGATCTTTTCGTAGTTGCTCTGGAAGTGATCGCGGTATTCCTGCAGCTTGGCGGCAGAGATAGGTCCGATTTCTTTCCAGCGGTTCGTAATATCCTTGAGCTTGGCAAGAACGGCCTGACTACCTTCTTCCTTGGTCAATGCATCCATTTCAAGGAGCAAGTCGTCGCGGTCCTTTTCGTTATGCCAGTTTTCCCACTGCTGCATTTCCTGGAAGCGAGCAGTAGCAGCCTTGTATTCCTGCCACAAGTCATGGTACTTGAACTTGTTTTCGCCCACGATTTCTTTCCACTGCTGGTAGAATTCGCGAACCTTCTTGTTCAAGTCGCGGAAGTCTTCGTTTTCGTCGAGAGCCTTTACCTTTTCGATAATAGCCTTGAGCTTTGCGGAATTTTCTTCGAAGCGCTTCTGGGAATCTTCTTCGTATGCAGAAATCTTGTTAGAGAGCGTATTGCGGAGCGCATTGTAAGACTGCAACATCGGGTCTTCGCCTTCCAACAGCGGAAGCTTTTCCCATTCGCGGACAATGGCGTGCAAATGCTTCTTGGTCATATCGTTAGCGTCGGTATCAGCCAATGCCTTAAGGCGTTCCAGCAGTTCCGGTCGCACCGATTCGTCGGTCGCTTCGGGCACGTCCACGACGACTTCTTTAACCTTGCGCAAATCCTGCACCTTGAAGGTTGCATTGTTGTAGCGCTTGGTCCAAGCGGCATCCATCAGGGACTTGCTTTCGGCACATTCAGCGAGAATGGCATCCACGCGTTCAGCGTTGTCGGCCACCTTGTTTTCAGAAATCAGAGATTCAAGTTCTTCAAGACCGGCGGTCAAAGCGGCAATCTTCGCCTGCTTTTCGGCTTCGGCCTTTTCGGCAGCGATGCGAGCAGCATCCGCTTCATCGCAGAACTTCTTGAAGCTTGCATAAACTTCGTCAATCGTCGCCTGCTTGTCGCCCATGCCAAGCTTAGCGGCTTCTTCCATCAAAGATTCAAACTGAGACTTGACAGAGAGAGGTTCCTTCTGCGCTGCCAAGAAATGAGCTTGCTGTACAAGAGCTTCGCGCTTGCTTGCCAAGAGTTCGGCCGCCTTCTTACCGTTGTCTTCAGCATCTTTTCTTGCGCGGATTCGTTCACTTGCAGCCTTGCGAACTTCGGGCTGTCTGGAGCTCTTTGCGATATCCTGGAGCAAGGAGTCGGAGGTCACCTTGCGTGCAGCCGTCATCGCGATATCTTCGTCCAAGTCGCGGTTAGCGGCAAGGGCCAAGATCGACTGCTTGGTACAAATCTTTACGAGTTCTGCACGAACGAGACCTGCGGTGTTCACACCCTTGAGCAAATCTTCGGCATAGTGCGTATCCTTAACGTCTTGCAGATAAGCGAGATCCTCGGCACTCGGTTGAGCCTCGTTTTTAAGCTTTTTGACCACTTCTTCCAAATAACGAGTCTTAGCGGTACGCTTCACTTCTTCGTCGGAATCGCTTTCCGAAATCTTACGCAAGGTTGAAATGATGTTCAACTTCTTTACGGCAGCAATCCTTACAGAAGCATCGGTATCGGAACTGGCAATGCGATCCAGAACATCCTGGTTGTCCGCACCCAATTCAGCGATAGCTTCCAGTCGCTTTTCGGGGTTGGAATTTTGCCATTTCGGTTTAAAGGCGTCAAATAAGCTCATAGAGATCTCCAATAGTATGGCAACTCCCAAAGGGGAATTACATACTATAATCTAACAAAAAAAGTTTTTTGAAACAAAAAAGATTGTAAAATAGGCGCTTTTTGCGGTATTAACTATCTTTTAGCCCGTGACAAAACGAATCCCAAAACTTATTGCCCCCGAAGAGGTACACCAGAAGCTCAAATCCGAATTGTTAACGGATTTTTGCGAAGTGTACATTCCCATGGCCCCCGATGTATACACCTACGGCGTGCCGGCAGGGGTCACCCTTGTGCGTGGAGACATTGTATGGGTTCAGTTTGCCACCCGTAAAAAGCCGGCCCTCGCCGTGGTTTCCAAAGTCCACCAGGACCGTCCCAAGTTTGACGTGCGCCCCGCTTACCCGCACCAGTCAGGCTATCGTTTTAGCGAACGCTATATGGAGATGCTTGAATGGACGGCACGCTATTATATAAGTACGCCCATGAAGGCGCTGTTCGTGTTCTGGCCTAGCGACTTCGAGAAGTATCTCGCGGCAGTTGCAGTAGACAGTAGACAAGAGACGAAAGACGAGAGAACGGCCCAAAGGGGCCTACAGACGAGAGACGAAATAAATGCTCCGACACTGACGCTAGAACAAACTAACGCGTTCAACACGCTTTGCGAAGAACTGAACAAGACCGGTTTCCGTGGCGTATTGCTTCACGGCGTCACCGGATCGGGCAAGACCCGAGTTTACCAGGAACTCGCCCGCGAAGCCCTCAAGCAAAACAAGAAAGTTTTAATCCTCGTGCCCGAAATCGGGCTTACCCCGCAAACGCTCAAGCGCTTTGAAGATTTTCTGCAAGTCCCGATTGTGGTTTTGCATTCGGCACTTTCTGCCCCCAAGAAGCGCGAAGGCTACGTCTCGATTTTAAAGGGCGACGTACAAGTAGTTCTCGGCACCCGCAGCGCGATTCTTGCGCCGTTTGATTTTGACCTCGTGATTCTCGACGAAGAGCACGACACTTCCTTCAAGCAGCAGGATCCGGCACCGCGCTACCACACCCGCGAAATGGCATTCCATTTGGCGTACAAGTACGGTGCCCTTGTGGTTCTCGGAAGCGCCACACCTTGCCTCGAAACATTCTATAATGCGCTGGCGAAAAATTTAAAGATCGTCACGCTCAAGGAACGTGCCACGCAGGCGCCACTCCCGAAGGTGCAAATCATCGACATGGGCAAGATGCGCCAGCAAAAGGGCATTCTCCTGTCGCCCACGCTGCGCGAAGCGTTGACCGATTGCATCGAGAAGGGCGACCAGGCGATTATCCTCATGAACCGCCGCGGTTTTTCGAAGATGCGCGTGTGCACTGAATGCGGCGAAACACTTTACTGCAAGCACTGCCACATTCCACTCGTATACCACAAGCAATACCGCTCGCTCATGTGCCACTACTGCGCCGCCCTTTACCCGGTGAACACACCGTGTAGCGCCTGCGGCGCCGAAACTTACGAGTTTGTGGGCGGCGCCATCGAAATGCTCGAAGAAGAAATCGCCGAATGGATTCCGAATGCAAAGGTGATTCGCATGGACCGCGACACAACGCAAAATGTGGGTGCCACTGAAAAGATTCTCGATGCGTTCCGCAACCGCGAATACAACATTCTGATTGGAACGCAGATGGTCGCCAAGGGCCACGACTTCCCGGGTGTGCAATTAGTCGGGGTCGTTGGCGCCGATAGCGGGCTTGGCATTCCCGATTTCCGCTCCACCGAAAGGCTTTTCCAACTGCTCAGCCAGACTGCAGGGCGCGCGGGTCGTGCCGGCGGCGAAGGCCAAGTACTTATTCAGACGCTCAAACCGTCTGAGCCCATCATGCAGTTTGCCGTGAACCATGACTTCATCGGCTTCGCGAATAAAGAAATGGAAGACCGGCGCGCCGCCTTCTACCCGCCTTTCTGCAAGCTCGTGGAAATCAGCTGCGGTAGCCGCGACGAAGACTTGTTGCGCCACACCGTCGAACGGCTCGAAGCCCTTCTCCGCGCGAACAAGAATCTCATGGTGCTCGGCCCTGTGGACGCCTTCGTGCCCGTCGTGCAAAACGTACATTGGGCAAAGCTCTACATCAAGACACAAGACCTCGCCCCCGTGCGCAAAGTTCTGCACCCCATAATAAATGCACCCAAGCCCTGGGTGCAAAATGTGGAAATCAAAGTAGAAATTGAATAGGCCTAGAACGGCCCTATCGTAAACGCATAGCCGATACTAAAATAAAAGCCAGGGACATACAGGGCCGGCGACCACACCAATCCTAGTTCAAAAGCCATATAGTTTTCATAGAAAACCGACGTACGCGATTCCAGATACTTCATATCCATATCAAGCGGGATCTTGACCTTTTCGCGCATGCCAACCGCACTTTCTTTTTGGAAATAGTATTCTCCATACACGTTTATGCCTTCGACATGTTTGACCGTCTCGGTATAAGAGGTATCACCCCTGTAATTGGTTATGGGGCGATCTGAACCAGGATAACGATCTATCTCTTTTCCGGCCCACAACAAATCTCCATAACCGGCACCAAAGCCATAGCACCTGGCACTCGTCGGGCTACAATGAACAAGACCCAGGTTCACATCATAGTGACCTCCGAATCCAGCGTAGCCACCCACATACATCGAAGAATCCTTATACCAATTCATATCGTCAATAATGGGGTCGGGATAGTAAGAGAAATTCAAGCCAACTCCACCACTCAACTTGATTGCCCAATTTTTCGAAATACTCCCTACATAGACGGGAGAGTACAAGTTGTCATAATTCGTGAACTCGCCATCAACCAAGTCTTCATCATCGAAATCTTTAAGGTCCTTTCTCGGCACGCTCATCTTTTTGACTCTGACAACTTCTTCGCCTCTATTATTTCTACCGGCGCGGCCCTTATATTCAATCGTCTTGTAACCAGACTTGACATGCAACGAATCCTTTTGCCCGAAAAAACCACTTTCATAGCGCAATTCATGAATCAAGCCATTACCGCTCCAGAACAGGTTTGTCCCATCTACATTGTACTGGAAACGATGTCCTTTAAACGGCATAATCAACAAGCGATACAAATGACCGGTCGAGAATTCAAACAAATAGCGGGCAGAGCGTTCTTCGACTTCTTTTTGCAATTTCGTCAGGCTATCATTTCCTATGGCCTGCGTGCGTTCACGTTGTTGCTTTAGCGCCACTTCTTCAACATACTGGCGGAGCGGAGTCGCCTTAAAAAATCCCGGCGTGTAGACATCTGGATCAAAAAGATCTCCGCACTTGTCTACCCAACGCTTAAAAAGCGTATCCACTTCGGCAACACGCACCGAATCCAGTTCCAGGAAAAGGCTATCCTTGCCCAAAACCGGCTTGAGCATTTTCTGCACCGCATACTGGGGCGCCGAAAACACGTTCAAGCTATCGATACATTCAATGGCATGCGCCTTGAGTGCCTCGTCATCCATCTTTTCGGCAGCAAAAGCCATCGTGCTAAACAAGGCTACGGAAACGGCAAACTTCAAAAGAAACTTCATCTGTTCTCCTTTTGAAGCCAAATATAATAAACAAAGTAAATATTACAGCGGGAACTTCGGATAGTTTTCGCGCACGTACTTGCTCGGGTAGGCGTTAAAATGCCACCATTCGCTGCCGAGCGGGACCCAGCCCGCCCCGCGCATAATCTTGCGGAGCTTATTGCGGTTATCAACTTGCTGTTGCGTCAAGCGACCGCTCTTTAAAGCTTCCGCTTCGCCGACTTCGCCCGCGCAGCGTTCAAAAGAATCAAAGTCCGTGCCCATGTCAAGCAAGTTGCCATCGGCATCGGTAATGCTTAAGTCAAGCGCCAAGCCAAAGTTATGGAGCCCGCCCGTGGCCGGCGAAGACACGTAAGCCGAATAGGGCGTTCCACGAACCGTCTTCCGCAAAGCCTCCTGCGCATACAATGGTCGCGACGCATCAAAAATCACAAGCGTCGAGCCGGGCATTTCGCGTTCCATCATCTTTACGGCCTTGCGGAGTTTCGCCGCAGCATCCTTATGCACAAAGGCGCGCTGCACGCCACAGTATAAATCATGCCCCGTCACGTTCTCGAAGGTCGCGTAACGCAAGTCCATGCGCACCCCCTTCAGGCGGGTAATTTCAACCATATTGGAATCGTTCGTGGCGAATTCAATCCACTTCTTTACCGAAGAGCAATAACGCAGAGGCTTTTCAGGCTTCGGCGGCACAAACAGAGAATCAGTCTCATGCGCGAAACCGAAAACAATCAACAAAAAAAATGCTGCCAATACATTTTTCATTTTCAAAGCCCAAAGGGAGCAACGCGACCGCGCTCACACCACAAAGCGAAGCGGCCTATTAGATTCCCAGCTGCACTTCGACGCCGAATTGCACGTACAAGCCCATACCCTTAGCCATGAAGGGAACTAAGTCGTAGCCGTCGTTGGAATCGTCGTTATTGTCTTGAGTCACCCAGGAACGTTCACGGCCGTTTTCGCTACCCAAGAACTTCAGGGCATCTACATCGAGGTTTGCAAAGATATTGTCCACTTCCACATAGAAACGGGCACTTCTAAAGAAGGCGTTCTTGCCCACCAAATCCAAGTTCACGCGGGCATCGGTACGGAACATATCCGTAAACTCGTTCAAGTCCTTCAGGCGGCGAGAACCATTGGTATGGTACTTGATATCCGAAGGCATGATCTCGTAGTAGTACAGCGGACGGTGCAGGGCTGCATGGTGAGTCACGATCACCGAGATAATAGAGTCCTTGCGCGGGTAGTAACGGAAGTGAGACAAGATGTCCAAGCGGGAGTTGGCTTCCCAAGGCAGAGAGCTGCCGCCATCCAGTTCGTATTCACCGTAGACGGAACTGATGTTCGATGCCATGGAGAAATGGTGAGAAGTCTTCAATTCAACCGTACCCGAAACACCGGCCACCCAAGCGTAGTCAACGGGAGTCACGTCGTTGTACTGGGCATAAGCCTTGGGCATCGGCAAAAGCGGATCCGGATAGTAACGGCCAAAGCCGGAACCCTGAGCTACCAAGTACTTGGAGTTGTAACCCAGGCCAAGCTTGCCGGACACGCCCGATTCCAGACGACCCTTCAGTTCACCATCGTCGTAATAAGGTTTCCAGTCGCTACGGTAGGCGGCATTGGCCACGAGTCTCCAGTAGGCGGTATCGATACGAGAAAGATTCTGGTCGAAGTCGAGAGAAGCTGTCGGAGCGGCCTTGCCGTTTTCCAAGTCAGCAATGGCACCCACAGAAAGAATCCTCTGAGCGAAATCACTCTGCCAATTCATGCGGCTCACGCCCGACCAAACACCGGCATTGATTTCACCCTTTTCGGTACCACCGAAATCCTGGTACTTGCGTTCTACAAGGTGATGTTCATAGAGCAAGGCATTGCTCAACTTGGCGCCCAAGATATGTCCCTTCTGGTTCTTTTCAAGGCCAGCCGTCAAAGTGGTGTGGGTCATGTCGTAGGCATCGATAAATGTCGCTGCATCCTTGGAGTCAGCTGTGCTGCGGAAACCAGTCGTATCGCGGAGCGTGTCACCCAGTTCTTCGCGGACCACGCCTACATGGCCCGAGATACCGTCGCGGGCGTTATATTCGGCGCCCACCACCAAATACTGTTGCTTGCCTTCGATAATGTCGATGGAGTTCACCTGATCGTACGCAGAAGACGTATCCTGGTGAATGCTGTATTCGTCGGAGCTGTACAAGGTACGCAATGCCCAAGTGTTACCGCTGCTGTCGGAACCGTTGAACTGGGCGTACACATCATAAGCGGACAAGTCGAAGGGGTCCGAAGACTTCACATTGCAATTGTCGACGCAGTCACCGTCACGCTTGCGGAATTCGGTAAAGAACTTTTCGCCCAGGTTCTTGAGCATTTCATCGTCAAGCCTGCGGAATGCAAAGCGGAAACTATCCCAGAAAAGCCACGGAGCATCGACTACGACTTCTTGCAGCGTAATGCCGGCCGTCCCCCTGACACCCCATTCGCCCTTGGTCTGTTCGGGAATGTACTGCACCGAAGTCGCAAGTCCCTGACCGATCGGACCTTCGCCGTAATGGTCGTGAATTTCAATTCCACTCAAGATATGCGGATTCACCACCGAGAGGTTTCCGGGGAAGCCTACATCCAGGTGGCGCATGTTCGGAACACGCAACCGACCCAAGTGGTAAGCCACGTCGCCGGCACGAGAACCTTCATAGTAAAGAGCGCTGCTAAAATCTTTCTGGCCCGAAACACCCGGCATCTGGCTCAAATGTTCCGTCACGTCGAAACGCATACCGGCAGCATCTTCCAGCTTATCCAGATTCACCTTACGTTCAAAGCTCCACTGCACCTTGTCACCACCGCCACCAATCACGGTGCTGGTACCCAAGTTACGTACATCGGAGGTGGTCTGCATGGTAACCACCATGTCGTAAAGGTCCGCAAAATCTTGCAGTTCCACCTGCACGCTATCGAAGCCGTCTTTCTTGAACAACAGGATGGCATTTCTAGAATCCACCGTCAGTTCAAAGCGGCCATCGGAATCAGTCTCGCCCAACTTCTTGCCAGACACATAAGTAATCGCCGCGTTCTTGACGGGCAAATCAGTTTCAGATTCCAGCACCACACCCACAATCAAGGTCGGGGTCGCAGCAAATAGGAACGTCGCAAAGAACAGGACAAAAAGGAGCAGGGAACGAATTCTCATGTTTTTTAAAATAGAAAAATGAACCGTAAAAAATCAAACGGCTATTAGCGAGTAACTATATTTATATATAGTATGCTTGATATCTACCTGGTACAGATGAACGTCGCCGCCAACGACAAAGCCAAAAACTTTGCCAAGGTTCTTGAATTGACCGTCCAGATTCATAAAAATCAGGACGATCCCGTTCCCGGCGTAATCATTCTTCCGGAAATGTTTGCCACGGGGTATTTGCCCCTGCACCCCGAAAGCGCTGCCGAAGATTTTTCCACCAAGGACTCCGGCGAAACCGCAAGCTTTTTATACCAGCTCGCATGCAACACCGGCTGCACCGTCATGGGCGCAGGTATCGCAAAGAACAGCGAACCCGGCAAACAGCTGTTGAACCACAGCAGCGTCTATTTGCCCAGCAACCCTCAAGAATACGCCAGCTACGACAAGCGTCAGCCATTCTTTATGGAGCAAGGGAAATTCAGCGCCGGCGCAAAAGTTAATTTATTCAAAATCGCAAACTGGAATACAGCCGCCACCATTTGCTTTGACTTGCGATTCCCCGAACTTTACCGCGACGCCGTAAAGGCGGGAGCAAGACTCATTACCGTTCAAGCCGCCTGGCCCGCCGCAAGAATTGCACATTGGAAAACCCTGTTGCAGGCCCGCGCTATCGAAGACCAGGTTTATATTGCCGCCGTCAACTGCACCGACAACGCCTTGAATGGCGGTAACTCTATGATAGTCAACCCGAAAGGCGATGTTATGGCTATTGCAGGCCAAGAAGAAGGCATCGTTTCTGCCAGAATCGAATCCGCCCCGCAAGAAGAGTACCGCACCCAATTCCCCGTTTTAAAGGGTATTTTAGTGTAATTTTTATCACACTTCCTTCAAAATTTATAAATGAGCCTAATTCACGAACTATCAACAAGTTAGGCCCAATATACCCGAAAATACGAAAATTTTTGCATTATTTTTGACATTGAAATGTCAGAAATATATTGTATCTTTATCGTAAGAAACTAAAACGTCTAAACGTGTGAGGTAACATATGTCGAACACAAGCAGACTCCAATACGCCAAGGCTCTTATCAAAGCCGGCATCACTCGCGAGCTGATTCTCAAGATCACTTCGATTTCGAGCTATCAGTATTCCCAGATCCAAAGGGAACTCGCTGCATAGGGATTCGCAAATTGCGAATGGTGTTAGTCATTTCAGCACAGCCAGCCACCTCCAACGAGGAAAGGCAGGCTGTGCTTTTTAGTTGCTTTCGCGACGGCTCTCTTTTAATGGAAGCCAAAGACGGCAAGAAGCCGGCGCGTTTTTACCTCAAGCCCGGGGACAAGTTTCCTTGGGACCAGTTTCTGCCTAAGTTGCTTGTCAACTGGCAGCTCAGCGACTACAAGGATATTCCCAAAGAATTCAAGCCGCAAAAAAGGATTCCCGACTTTGTGCTAGAAGGATTCCTGAAGGAACCCCTCGAAGCACAACTCAAAATTCTAGCTACGTTAAGAAGCCAAGGGTATTTTCCGCCATTAAAAGCAAAATGATGTGGAATGTGAGACGTGCGATGATTGAATGCATTTCTGACAAGCGTTGGTTCATGGGCAAAGGCCGCAAGGTCCATTCTATCGAAGAATACGATTCCTTCCCGAGCGGAGGCACAAAAGTTTCGATTGTCGAAGTCCGTTTCGAAAAAGACGAATGCGATTATTACGCCGTTATCGAAGACGAGTCCAAAATGGGCGCAGTACTCGCCGAATATTTCGGTCAAAAATTTCCGAAAGAAACATTGCTGCACGCAAAGCCGCTAAACGCCGAACAAAGCAATTCGGCTTTCTACTCCAAGGGAGAATTTTTCTTCAAGCTGTACCGCCGTTTACAAGTCGGCGAACACCCCGAAGCTGAAATTCTCAAGCACCTGAGCAAAAAAAAGGCAGCGGGATTCCCAAAAATCGCCCCGAATTTCTACGGTGATTTCAGCTACACTAAAGATGGCGAAATGCGCACCCTCGGGATTCTCGAGGAACACATTCCCGACGCAGCAAACGCTTGGGAAATTTTCACCGACGCCCAGAATGTCGACGCGGAATTCTACAAGAAAGCAGCATTTGAACTCGGATGCACCACCACCACCATGCACAAGGCGCTCAAGGATTTAGAAGGCACCGCCCCGCAAGCCGAAGAAGTTCCCTACGACAAACTCATCGGACTTTTGAAGGCGAATGGAAAAGAGAATCTGATTCCTCGCGTAGAAAGCATCAGGTCACGGCAAGTCCGGAATGACAATGCGAGCGCCCTCGTACCGCAGCGCATTCACGGAGATTATCACCTGGGCCAGATGCTTTATAAGGACGGCAAGTTCATCGTGCTGGACTTTGAAGGCGAACCGACCCGTACCCTCGAATTCCGCCGTAGGCTCCGCTCCCCCGCCGCCGACATAGCCGGCATGCTCCGCAGCTTCGCCTATGCCAGCGCCGTCCGCGGCGATAAGGAATTCGAGCAAGTCACGGCCGAAGCCTTTTTGCAAGGCTACAGCCGTGAATCCGGCATTTCCGTACCGCAATTAAAAGAAGAGGCCTCGCCCTATGTACTGGGCAAGGCCATCTACGAAGCTTGTTACGAGCTGGAATTCCGACCCGACTGGTTCTGGATTCCGGAGCGCGCGTTAAAAAACGGATTCTAAAGAATCAGCATTCCGTCACCGTAACTGAAGAGCTTCATCCTGTTTTCGACCGCCATCTTGTAGGCTTCGAGAGTGTTTTCGCGGCCATAGAATGCGGACACCAGCAAGATGAGGCTGCTCTTGGGCCAATGGAAATTGGTCAGCAAGCCATCCACAATCTTGTAGCGGTAACCGGGGTAGAAGAACGCATGGGTCACGCCCTTTTGCGGTTTCAGGAAACCGTTCGCATCGGCAATCGTTTCGATGACGCGAGTACTCGTGGTACCCACCGTTACAATGCGACCGCCGTCGCGCTTTGCTTTGTTGATGATATCGGCGTTTTCAGCAGTGAGCTCGTAATGTTCACCGTGCATCTTGTGCTGCGTAAAGTCTTCCACTGAAATATTCTGGAATGTACCCGGACCCACATGCAGCGTGACTTCGGCAACGTAAACGCCCTTCGCCTTCAAGGCTTCGAGCATTTCTTCGCTAAAGTGAAGGCTAGCCGTCGGAGCAGCCACCGCACCCGAATACTTCGCAAAAATCGTCTGGTAAGCCTTCTTGTCGTCCTCGTCATCGGGGCGGTCAATGTAAGGCGGCAGCGGCACATGGCCTTCGCGATTCATCACCGCTTCGAGTTCCACAGGCGTTACAGCAAAGCGCAGCACGCGAGCGCCGTCTTCCTTGATATCTTCGACAACCGTCTTGACGCCGGCAATATCGAGTTCGCGACCAATCTTGAAAGCCTTGCCCGGACGCACCTGCGCCTCGTATCGTGCCGAGCCGTCTTCGGCAGGAATCAGCGCCTGCACCAGAAGCGTTTCGACTTCGCCGCCGTGCATGGTGTGGCCGTACAATCGAGCCGGAATCACCTTAGTGTTATTCACGACCAGGCAATCACCCGGCTTAAAAAGGTCGACAATTTCAGGAGCCTTCAGAATGTGTCGTTCACCACCATCCTTGGGGCAATGCAAAATACGAGTCTTCCCCTTGCCTGCCGTGCGGCTGGCAATCAGTTCCTTGGGAAATTCAAAATTATAGTCAGAAAGATTATGCGATTCCATTTTAGGCATCCATCTCAGCGAGAGCCTTTTTCAGTAACTTCTTCACGCTTTCCTTAAGCGAGGCAGGTTTTAGAATGCGGACATCAGTCGCAACACCCATCAGCCAGGTTTCAAAATCCGGCGTAATGCGCAGCTTCATGTCAACAATCATATTCTTATTCTTGTCATAGCGCTTTGAAATTTCAGGGAAGAAATGCGAACGTTCAAACTGCGTCTGCAACCACTTCGAAGACGCCTTGATTTCCAAAGAAACATCTTCGGGTGTACTCTGGCTTGCATACTTGCCAAAAGCATACTTGTAATGCAACTTGGCATCAAAATTAAACTTAGGAATGGCGTGATTTGTTTCTGTCACACTTTCGATGCGTTCAAAAACATAATTTTTGAAAATTTGGTTTCCCTTTTCATCGATTTCACCAGCCACCAGGTAAAGCGTGTCTACGCGCATAATCACCTTGACCGGATTCACTTCCTTGATAAACTCATCGGCATCCGTATGGCCCTTGCCAGAGGGGCGGTAATGAATCTTGATGGAAAAACCATCATGAATGGCCTTGAGCACGCGATTGACCATGGTATCCTGCAGCCTGTCATCGCTGAAGGGACCGTAATCCAGGACATAATCCGGGTCCGTCGAAATCGCCTCGGGCTTGAAATCTTCGGGATTCGTGGTCTGCATGGTCTTGATGACCTTATCCAGAAGCTTGACCGTCTTGATATCGGGAGCAGAACTCGTCGGCAGATTCTTCTTGATTTTTTCAAGCTGCTTTACGACTTCCTGGTTGAAATTCGCTTCTTTTTCAGTCTGGATAATGTAATAGGTTTCACCATTTTCCTTAAACTTACGAAGACCGCAATTTTCTTCGTTAATCACTTCCAAATGACGGAAAATAGTACGGGGGCCGCAGTTCATAAGGCGAGCCAAGTCATTCACCGTCTGCTTGACTTTCAACTTGCCCTTAATCGCATTGATCTTTTCGTAACCGGTAGCCATTGGCACCTCCTATACAATTCTTAATCTATTTTCAATAGATGTCGTCTTGACATTTTTCAAAACGGTTGCAAACGCCAGCTCTTTCTGCAAAATGGATTGGACTGAGCCTTCCATCAAAAATCTACGGTTATTGCAAGACACCCTAATGTTGGCGCCACGCAAGAAAGTGCTGGTCGAAATTTCTGCTTCTACCTTTTTGCAAAGTTCCACGTTCACGGGTTCATAAACTTCTGTCACCAGCAAAATCAAGTCGCGAACCCCGGGAATTTCTGACAAACGGTTTTCCAAGTCCTTGGGGCGTTCATTCTCGTAACAGCAGGCTTCCAGCTGAACCTTACCCTCTACAACACTAAGCTTACAATCGAACAGGTACGTTCCCGGCGCTTCAATTTGTTCATACACGGACTTTTCAATCTGTGCATCGGTCACAAAAGGCGACACCAGGACGCGAGTAAAGTCGACGCAGCCTCGCACCTTAGGGAGCGCATTCACGCACCGCACCATCGACCGCTGGATCGAGAGATTATCGACAAGGCCGTTCAAGTAAACAATGCCCTGCGCCACTTCGACAGTCACCTTGGAGCACTGATCCGGAAAAACCTGGGCCAGCTTGCCCTGCACAACAGCCATCAACTTTTCGTTGGACACGTTTTGAGCCAAGGGCGGAAGCGTAATAAAGACCAAAGTCTTGTCTTTCAGCAGCACCACCAGCTTATCTTTTTCGCCGTCATTCACAAAGCCTACGGCAACGCCAAACTGGTCGCGGATAGCGTGATAGATATAATCGCCCAAAAGCGTCTGTGCGCTCTGTATGGGCAACAGGCGGTAACCTTCAGGAGATTCTTCATGATCAATGACGACTTTAGGAAGTTCGATTCTTTGATCGGGGCCGCCATCATAATTGACAACAAAAATCTGCTTGTCCGGCGACTGAAAAACGCTCTTGACGATTCCCGGTTTCGGGGTTTCCTTGAAAAAAATCCAGTTGCCCGCCGCTATGCGGTTATAGCCATAAATCTTGGCGTAATCCTGATTGACGAATTCTCGACTGCAAAAAACAAATTCATTCGAGAACGCCACAAACATGGTGCCACAGGCATCGCAGCAGCAAAGCAGAGGAATATGCGGATCCATTCCCCCAAAGGTCGAATAGGCCTCTCGGGCAAAAATGCCGTGTCCCGTCACCTTTTGGCAACGGCGGCAAAAGAGCCTTTGAGAATACAACCTATGAGGAAACTGAGAACGCATTTTCTAGTGTGTCATCCTGAGCTATACGAAACTTAGAACTTTAGTTCTGTAGTTGAGTTAGGTTCTTAGGAGCGAAGTCGATGGATCTACTTCATGAGCGGGAGAGCCACGTCGATGCGGCGGAGCACTTCTTCCTTGCCAATCAGTTCAAACATTTCCCAGAGGCCGGGGCCAGCGGTAACGCCAGACACGGCGAGACGCGGAGCACCGACGAGTTCACCGACCTTGTGGCCACAACGTTCGGCGAGGTCGTAGAAGCCCTTTTCGATGACCGGAGTCTTGAAGTCTTCGATGGAGGCGAGCATGTCGCGCACGAGCGTTGCCACTTCCTTGGAACCTTCACCAAAGTGCTTCTTGGCACCCTTTTCGTCATAGGTCGTCGGAGCCACAAAGAAGTACACGGCCATGTCGGCCAAGTCCTGCACAAAGTGGGCGCGCGGCTTGAGCTGTTTCACGATTTCATCGAGGCGAGCTTCCGGTTCGTTGGAAAGGTCGATGCCCTTGGCAACAAGGCCTTCCTTCATGATTCCCTTGAGCATGCCATCGTCGCACAGGTGAATGTGCTGGCCGTTCATCCACTGGAGTTTCTTTTCGTCGAAGCTGGCAGACTTCGGGTTGATGCGTTCAAGAGTGAAGCTGTCCACCATTTCCTTGATGGTCATAACTTCGCGGTCGTCGCCCGGGTTCCAGCCGAGGAGAGCGAGGTAGTTCACGAGCGTTTCGGGCAGGTAGCCGAGGTCGCGGAAATCACCCACAGAAGCTGCACCCTTGCGCTTGGAAAGCTTACCGCCGTTCTTGTCGAGAATCACCGGCAAGTGGCACCATACGGGCGGCTGCCAGCCGAAAGCCTTGTACAAGAGTTCGTGCTTCGGCGTGGAGCTAATCCATTCGTCGCCGCGGAGCACGTGGGTCGTACCCATCAAGTGGTCATCCACGACGCTTGCAAAGTGGTAGGTCGGATAACCGTCGCGCTTGATGAGCACCAGGTCATCCAAAAGTTCGTTCTGGTAACTGATGTGTCCGCGGATCATGTCATCGAATTCAGTGACGCCCGTTTCCGGAACCTTGAAGCGAATCACGGCCTTTTCGCCGGCGGCAATGCGGGCTTCGGCTTCTTCGCGGCTGATGTTACGGCAATGACGGTCGTAACCGGTCACCGGCACGTGAGACTTTTCCTGTTCGGCACGGACTTCCTGCAGGCGTTCTTCGGAGCAGAAGCAGTAGTATGCGTAGCCAGCATCCAAGAGCTTCTTGATTTCGCGGTGGTAAATGTCCAAGCGTTCGCTCTGGAAATACGGACCGCAGTCGCCTTCGCAGCCCGGACCTTCGTCCCACTGCAGGCCCAACCACTTGAGGTCGCGCATCAAGTCGTGCAATGCAGTTTCGTTGTAACGCTTACGGTCGGTATCTTCGATACGCAGGTAGAACGTACCGCCCATGTGTTTGGCAAAAAAGTAATTGTAGATAGCGGTACGAGCACCGCCCACATGCAGGTAGCCCGTCGGGCTCGGAGCAAAACGCACGCGGACAGGAGACTTAGCGGAGTTGCAATTTTCGCACATAGATTCCTCTTTATAGATTCAATCGGTCCAAACAGAAATTTGTTACGGACCCTGTTTTACATTCCGTGTCAAAAAATAGCAATTTAAAGAGCACCCCTGTTGAATATTTCTATCTTTGAAGCCGTTAATTGAAACAGCCACCTTTTCATGGGAAAATTATGGAAACTCTAAATTCCATCTTAGATACTATTGACGGCTACGTGTGGGGAATCCCGCTCATTGCAGTCATCCTGTTTGTCGGTATCCTGCTTACCAGCCGTCTCGGCGTGCTTCAGGTGACAAACCTCGGTAACGCCCTGCGTTACATGCTCCACAACGAAAAGCACGGCGAAGGCGAAGTTTCAAGCTTTGCAGCCCTTTGCACCGCCCTTGCCGCAACCGTCGGCACGGGTAACATCGTAGGTGTTGCCACCGCTATCGGCACCGGCGGCCCGGGCGCTCTTTTCTGGATGGAAGTCGCCGCTTTCTTCGGCATGGCCACCAAATACGCCGAAGGCCTTCTTGCCGTCAAATACCGTAAGGTAGACACCGACGGTAAAGTGCTGGGCGGTCCGTTCTACTACATCGAAACCGGCATCAATGAACGTTTCGGACTCAACTTTAAGTGGCTCGCCGTTCTGTTCGCCGTCTTTGGTGTGCTCGCCGGGCTTCTCGGCATCGGCACCATCACGCAGGTCAACGGCATTACGTCGGCAGTTGCAACCGTGTTCCCCTCTGGCGAATTCGTCAACATCGGCGGAAACTCCGTTTCTATCTCTACCGCAATCGCAGGCCTTTTCTGCGCAGGCTTTACCGCCATGGTGATTATCGGCGGCCTTAAGCGCATCGCCAAGGTTTCGCTCTACATTGTGCCGATCATGGCTATCTTCTACATTCTATTCTGCTTGCTGATTCTCGGTTTCAACTTCTCCAAGATTTCGGGCGCCATCGAAATGATTATCCGCGCCGCGTTCAACCCGAGCGCTGTAACCGGCGGTGTGGTTGGTACGATTTTCATTGCCATGCAGAAGGGTATTGCCCGCGGCATTTTCAGTAACGAAGCAGGCCTCGGTTCTGCCCCGATTGCCGCCGCAGCCGCAAAGACCAAGGAACCTGTTCGCCAGGGTCTCGTTTGCATGACCGGCACCTTTATCGACACCATCATTATTTGCTCCATGACGGGCCTTGCCATTGTGGTAACGGGCGCATGGACTCCGGAACTCGGTCTTCAGGGCGTAAACATTACTATGGAAGCCTTCACCCGCGGTCTCGAAAACCTGCCCGCAGGCGCAAGCGTAGCCCCCTTCATTCTGACCACGGCTCTGGTGTTCTTTGCCTTCACGACGATTCTTGGCTGGGCCTACTATTCTGAACGCTGCCTGGAATACCTCGTGGGCCGCGGCAAGAAAGGCGCCATCCTCACCTTCCGTTGGCTGTATGTGGCCGCCGTCTTTATTGGCCCGTACCTCACGGTGAGCGCCGTGTGGACCAGCGCCGACATCTTTAACGGCCTCATGGCATTCCCGAACTTGATCGCGCTGATTCTGCTTTCTGGCATTGTCGCTCGAGAGACCAGGATTTTCTTGGACAAGCTCCACAACGGTAAAGTCGGCGACTAAATTTGGGAGGTTAGAGGAGATCATGAAGAAGTTTCTGATTAAACCAATCATTGCAACCATTGCAATCGCACTATTCGCCTGTAGTGGCGAAGGAACCGCCTCGTCTCCAGAAAACGAGACCTCTGAGACGGCATCATCCTCTTCCGGCAACAAGTCCAGTTCTTCAAATAAGGGCTCGTCGTCCTCGGAGAATTCAAAAGGCAACTCTTCGGATTCACAAGGCAAGAGTTCCTCTAGCGGGAAATCAACATCAGGTTCATCCTCTTCGACAACATCCTCTAGCTCTACGACATCATCGACGTCTGAATTTTCGTACATCATCGAAAACAGCGGAATGCACTTGAATCTAATGTCGATGAAGCTTTTAGACAAGCGTGACTGGCAAACCTACGATATAGAACTCAGGTCCGACAGTACATTGCACATGATTCAGCCTCTCAACTACGAGACTCCGGATAGTCGCTGCTACAATGATCTTCCTGAAAATTGCAAGCGCTACGGTCGTCTTTACACCTGGCTTGACGTTACCCAAACTAAAAATTTTAGCTGCATCGCGACCGAAAAAATCTGCCCTCAAGGATGGACAATTTCGCCAGATGGCACCAAAGGATATTACGGCGGATATTTTGAACACGGTGAAAATTACAGAGGCGTCGGCAAGGTTCAACTATACTGGGGAACACATCCCCTGTCTACAATGGTTGTCGACAAGAACTGCGACGAGAACATAGAATACAAAAAATTCTGCAAGGACTCTAGCGACTGCAATTTTGACAGTTATTACTGGTACACTGACGCCCTATACGTTCATTGCTATTATCCGCAAAAAATGAAGATTCCCGACAGCATAAAAGTTCAATCAACCTATACTGTCCCCGAGTACACCATAGTCGACATCTCCAAAGAATATTCAGGTGAATATGGTGAAATCATTGATGAACGCGACGGAAACATTTACAAGACCGTAAAAATCGGCACCCAAACTTGGATGGCCGAAAATTTACGATTCGCCATTGACAGCAGTTGGTGTTACGACAGAACCTGTGACGGGAACGAATACCTCGGTCGCTACTACAGATGGGAACAGGCAATTGGGCAATCCGGGTACCCCTCTAAAGACACCTTGCAATGGCCTATTCAAGGAGTTTGTCCCAAGGACTGGCACATTCCCACTTTTGAAGAATGGGAAACCCTGTTTAGCTACATTCTTGAACAAACCAACGGTCTTTTTATTTCCAAGGCTCTCATGACAACCCAAAGCTGGGGTTCCGTAAAACAAGCCGGTTACAACACCTTCGGATTCAATCTGATGCCCTCTGGTTATTTGTATCATTACTATAGTTCCGGTATTCTTGGCGGAAAATCCTATGGCGGTGCCGCAGCCAACGTGATGCTCATGATAGCAGACCGTTCAGATTCCACCGTCTATGTAGAACCCCCTAGAGAAGAATCTGAACCCTATTACTACAAAGCTTCATCAAGCACTCGCGACTACCCCAACATACGTTGCGTTTTAGGCAAAGGAAATTACGGGGTTTATCCGCAGCAAAGTGAAGAAGACGAAGGAAACTAAAGTATGAATATGAAAGGAAAATTCGCGGCAGTGCTCCCCGCCGGGGGACTCGGCAAGCGCATGGGCGGAAACATTCCCAAGCAGCTTATGGTTTTGGGCGGCAAGCCCGTTTACCGCTACAGCCTCGAGACATTCCTTTCGATGGATGAAATCGCCGAAGTCGTGATGGCCGTACCCGCCGACTGGAAAGATCACTTTGAGAAAGAGATTTTCAGCGACAACGCAAGCGAACTCATCCGCACCAAGATGAAAATTGTCGTGGGTGGTGCAGAGCGCTGGCAGTCTGTCGAAAACGGTGTAAATGCACTCACCAGCAATGCCGAATTCGTGTTGGTGCACGATGTAGCCCGCCCTTTCATCAGTAAAGAAATCATCCTTGATGTCTGCAAGACTCTTGTCGAAAAAGGCAGTTGTCTTGTGGCAAAGCCCGCTGTCGATACCATCAAGATTGCAAAAGACGGTTGCGTGCAGCAGACCATCGACCGCAATACCGTATGGATGGCGCAAACCCCGCAGGCGGCCTCGATTGCGTTACTGAAAAAGCTCTACGGGCGCATTGCCGCAGAGCCTTTAAACTTCACGCCCACTGACGAAGCCAGCATTCTCGAATACTTCGGCGAAAGCGTCTACATCGTCAAGGGCAACAACCTGAACGACAAGCTTACGACTCCCGAAGACTTCGAGATTTTCGCAAGTCGCGTCAAATAGACCGCCACCCCGCTTCGCGGGATTCTTTATACTTCCCCGCCGAACTCAAAGCCGGCTTCGTCAACCGCCTTCTTGAGGGCGGTTTCGTTTATATCGTCTTCGTCATGCCACTCCACACGGAGTTCCTTTTTTGCGACATCGGCTTCAGCCGAAATCACGCCGTCTAGAGCCATTACGGCCTTCTCGACGCAAACCTTGCAATGACTGCAGTTCATGCCGTTCACGCGATAAGTTTCCACAACATGCTCGTCATGATGGTGATGCTCATGAACATGTTCATGGCAATGGCATTCGCCTTCACCGTGTTCATGTTCGTGATGATGTTCTCCGCATTCGCAATGATCTTCATCTTCGCAACAACATTCATGTTCACCACAGTTGCAATGTCCGCCGCAGCCGCAACCCTTATGCGCAAACTTCGCGTAAATAATCAGCACTGCAAACACAATTGCGCAAACGTAGTCAAACACACCGAGAGCTCCGTGACCGTGGCATTCTGCAGAACCATGCGGGAGCATCGAGGCTAGGAACGTATCCATCAGGAACGTGTCGACAATAAAGCCAAAGAACATCGCACCTAATGCAATCGAAACAAGGTATGCCGCGAGAGTACGCTTGCCAAAAGCCTTGCCCACCACCAGCATGCTAGCAATACTCGTTGCAGGGCCAGCCATCAACAGCACCAAGGCTGCACCCGGCGTAACACCCTTTTCAACAAGAGCCAAAGCCAGCGGAATAGATCCCGTCGCACAAGTGTACATGGGCATGGCAAGCACCAGCACCACCAACATGCAAAGCAGCGGGTATTCGTGCAAGAACAAGAAGAAATCATCCGGAACAAAGGCCGCAATCAAGGCGCCCAGCAAAAGTCCGATAATCAGCCACTTGCTCACATCGCCAATCATGTTCACAAAGCCATATTCAAAAGTTTCTTTCACCTTCTGTGCAAAAGAATTCTTTTCATGTTCATCGTGATCGTCATGGCCGCAAGAACAACAATCGTCTTCGCAACCACAACCTTCGTGGTGTTCATGATGATGTTCGTGGTCATGTTCATGGTGATGTTCATGCGATTCACCAATGACTGCAACACCTGTTTCCGGCTCATTTTTCGTAACTAAATTCGTAAACACACCGCCAAGTATCGCCGTTACAAAAGCGGCCACCGGACGCAAAATCGCAAACGGTCCGCCCAGCAACGAGTACGTCGCCAAAATTGAATCCACACCCGTCGCAGGAGTCGAAATCAAGAAGCTCACACTCGCGCCCTTGCTTGCGCCTTCTTTACGGAGCGCAATTGAAGTCGGAATCACACCGCAGCTGCAAATCGGGAGTGGCACGCCAAACAGCGCCGACCAAAGTACCGACTTAAAAGTAGGCTTGGAAATTTTCGGCACATACAAATGGTTCGGCACCCACACATGCAAAATGCCGGCGAGCAAAAAGCCGAGCAGCAGGAACGGCGCCATCTCTGAAAACAGCGTAAAGAATTGCCAAACAAACTTTTCCAGAATTTCTAAAACCGCAGGCATTTACTTACCCTTCTTGTGCAGAATATGCGTGAGACCCGTATTGAAAATCAAACCGATATGTTCATCGTCGAGCGAATAGAACATCTTGCGACCGTCGCGACGCGGCTTCACCAAGTTCGCCGTACGCAGAATGCGCAACTGGTGACTTACTACCGACTGTTCCAAGTTCAACTTTTCGGCAATGTCATTCACCGAAACTTCGCCCGAAAGCAGCAAGTGAATAATGCGGATACGCGTGGTATCGCCAAAGAACTTGAAGAACTCCGAAAGCTCGAAAAGAACATCCATCGAGACTTCGTTTTTCGCGTTTTTAATATATGAACAATTATTCATATTTTCATATATACATTTTTTGCGGCACTTCGTCAAGGTCAAAACCCGAAATTCGCCCCCATTTTCTCAAAAATTTCGCCCAAACGCCCCCATTTTTGTATTTTTAGCTCAAAAATTGAGGATTTGTAATGAAAATTGCAGTTATTGGTGGCGCAGGTTATATCGGCAGCCACACGATTATTGAATTGTATAAGGCAGGTCATTCCGTTGTCGCCGTCGACAACCTCGTTAACTCTTGCGACGAATCACTCCGCAGAGTCGCCGAAATTGTCGGGCAAGAAATTCCCTTTATCAAGGCCGACGCCCGCGATGCCGCCGCCATGGACAAGATTTTCAAAGAAAACCACTTTGACGCCTGCATCCACTTTGCCGGACTCAAGGCCGTAGGCGAATCCGTCGCCAAGCCGCTGGAATATTACGAAAACAACATGAACGCTACGTTCGTGCTGCTGAACGCCATGCGCAACAACGGCTGCAAGAACATCATCTTCTCGTCGTCGGCCACCGTGTACGGCGATCCCGCAGAAATTCCCATCACCGAAAAATGTCCGAAGGGCGCCATCACCAACCCTTACGGCCAGACAAAGTCGATGCTGGAACAGGTGCTGATCGACGTGCAGAAGGCAGACCCCGAATGGAACGTGGTGCTACTGCGCTACTTTAACCCGATTGGCGCACACCCGAGCGGCAAAATCGGCGAAGACCCGAACGGCATTCCAAACAACTTAACGCCTTACATCACGCAGACCGCCGTGGGCATCCGCAAGGAACTCGGCGTGTTCGGCAACGACTACGACACCCCCGATGGAACCGGTGTACGCGACTACATTCACGTTTGCGACCTCGCCTCGGGCCACGTGAGCGCCCTCAAGGCAATCGAAAACAAGTGCGGGCTCGCCATTTACAACCTGGGAACAGGCCACGGCTACTCCGTGCTCGACGTGGTGCACGCCTTCGAAAAGGTGAACGGCATCAAGGTACCCTACAGCATTAAGCCCCGCCGCGCAGGCGACATTGCCACCTGCTACTGCAACCCCGAAAAAGCCTACAAGGAACTCGGCTGGAAGGCGCAGTTCGGCATCGAAGAAATGTGCCGCGACGCCTGGAACTGGCAAAAGAACAACCCCAACGGTTACCGCAAGGGGTAACGACCCCAAAAGCCGCTTTCCGCAAAAAAATTCATTTTTTGCATTACTATCCCCTTGACACCTCCGCCCAATTATTCTATAATTGGGCAACCCCGCGGGAATAGCTCAGTTGGTAGAGCACGACCTTGCCAAGGTCGGGGTCGAGGGTCCGAGTCCCTTTTCCCGCTCTAAAACGAAAAAAGACACCTATATGGTGTCTTTTTTCGTTTTATAACACGGGAAGGGACCCGGCACCCTCGAAGAGGGTGCGACCAAATTCTTTTTTGGGCGAAGCCCGTGAAAAGAATTTGGAGCTTAACGCGAACGAAGTGAGTGTTGAGCCCGTAGGGCGGCAAGCCAGCCGCGTAGCGGAGACTGGCGAACCACAGTCCCTTTGGCCGCTAAAATACAAAACTACAGCTTACCAAGTTCGCGAAGCATTTTCTCGTACTTGTCAGCACGAGCTTTTTCAGCCTTAGCAAGGCGCTCAACTTCATTAGCACGAGCTTCAGCTTTGTTAGCACGCTGGCGTTCAAGATCTACAGCGATGTCGATTTCCTGTTGCCAAGTCATATAGCGTTTCCTCGTTTCGTTGTCTGCCTGATACCACTTCACCAACCGATCTATATTTTCGGTTTCTGGAGAACTCGGCTTTCTTGTGGCGAAGTACTCCATATATTCTCTGATTGATTTCTCGGCGATGTCCCGGTACTTACTGAATATATAAAAATTTTTGAAGCAGAGGTCTCCCAATTCAATTTTCGGATTGTCGATTTCGAGATTCTTGAACCTGTACACCGCACGACCATGTTCGAAAATATCTTCAGGACACAAAAACACGATATAAAGTTCCTTCAGGTTGTAGTACACCTCGCCCTTGTTCAGAGCTTCGCTATCACACATCGCTTGGTAATAGCGGGTTCGCTTGGGGATTTCCTTGGTATCTTCCATTTGCATTTCGATATCGAAACTGCGGAGAGTCTCTCCGTCCGGCCCCGATTCCTTTACAAAGACATCGTAGCGGATTCCCTTGTAGAATGGGCTTACTTCGACGGTCTTTTCGGGTTCGGGATCCCTGAGTTCGTGAATCTTGATGCCGAGAACGGCTTCAAGAAAGGGCTTGGCGATTTCCTTGTGACTGAACACCATGGCAAACATGAACCTGTCCGTAATGGGGAGTTGTTCAAACGGCGTGCGTTTATTTTCCATTTTGATTTTACAACCGAAACGCGTCGGTTTTCGCGAATAGAGAACCATCCCTATCTTTATATATACACGCTTTTTTCAGGGCTCCAACGCCGATTTTTCGAAAAGTTTATTTCTTTTTACAAAACCAAGGTGAAAACATTCTCCACCATCTCTTAAAAAAAATTCTTATATTCTAAGTATGAATTATTTGAAGCTCCGCGAAGAACAGTTGAAATCCGCCGTGCGTGAGGATTTCTTTGCCGATTACAAATACACACAACTCGGAAACATAGACTTCGTGGTAGCGAAACATAATACTCAAGGCGTGCGCACCGATCTTTTTGAAGATGATATCGGGGACCTCAAGAGCATCTTATGGGCAGAGGCGAAACAGGGTAACACCCACGACATATACGAATCTTTTGTGCAATTGATGCTCACCATCGGTAAGGAGCGTTCCTTTGAGCATAACCTGCCACCCAAGTACATCGGAGCCTTTGATGCCGAAAAATTTGCGTTTATCGAGTATCACGATATACAGGAAATTTTCTACCAGAATGATTTTAATTGGAATGTAACCCCGAGCAATCACGACACAAAGGAATTTAAGCAGCTTCACGACCTTTGCCAAAAGTTGCTTGAAGAGAAATCGATTCTTTTCCGTTTCAAGAGCGACTCTGCAGAGCTAAAAAGATTCATTCGTACCAATTTCAAAATTACGAAGGACATCTCCGAAAAAATTTCAGTTACCAAGAACAATTTTACCTTCGTGTTCCAGAAATGGGAAGCTGCGGTTAAGCCCTCTATTAATGTAGATTGGGCCAAGGTCAACAAGGCAGGAATCATTTCGGCTGATTTTTTCCTGGCGGATTTACTTTCTAGAGACAATCGCTCCATCAAGGACAATCTTTTTGTTGTCTTGAAAAGAAAAAAGTACGAGCTAGCCAAAAAATTGGACGAAAACGGTTTCCTTTCCTATTCTTCTGTCGAATTCAAAGACGAACAAAAGGCGTATAAGGAATTTTGGAGTATCTATAAGAGACCCCCACAAGAGGAATATTGGGATTATATCATTGAAAGACGTGATTTGTTGGTTCCTCAGGATATCCGCGAACGCAAGGGCAGTTTTTTCACTCCGCAGATATGGGTGGAAAAATCGCAGCAGTATTTAGCGGATGTGCTCGGAGAAACCTGGCAAGATGACTATTGTATATGGGACTGTTGCGCCGGAACGGGCAACCTGCTGAATGGACTCACCAACTACGACAATGTATGGGCATCGACATTGGACAAGCAGGATATAGATGTGATGACAGACCGTGTGAACAACGGTTGGTCCATGCCCGAAAATCACATCTTTCAGTTTGATTTTCTGAATGACGAATTCGACAAGTGCCCTGATGAATTAAGACAAATCATCAATGACCCCGAAAAACGGAAGAAACTGGTTGTTTATATCAACCCACCGTATGCGGAAGCAAGTAATAAAAGGACTTCTAGTGGAACGGGGGCTAATAGGAAGGGACTTTCAGAAACCAGGACTCGTCAAAAATATCTAGATTTGGTCGGACGCAGTATCAATGAACTTTTCGCCCAGTTCTTGATAAGAATTTATCAAGAATTACAATGTTGCAAATTGGGACAATTTGCAACATTGAAAGCACTATGCGCTCCCAATTTTGCAAAGTACAGAGAGGTCTTTCAAGCAAAACTTGAAAAATCCTTTGTTGTTCCTGCAAATACATTTGATAATGTGACGGGAAAATTTCCAATCGGATTCTTTATTTGGGATACGGATAAAAAAGAGACTTTCGTCGAAACTATTTCTGATGTATTTGATAGCACAGGCGTTCCTCAAGGAACAAAGAAAATCTGTGCAGTTTCTGACAAACAAATAATCAACAAGTGGCTGCATGAAAATTTTGATAGTGAAGGCGAAAAAATTGGTTGGCTATGTTTTGTTCCCAATGATTTTCAAAACAACAGTGGCGTGTATATTACTTTAAAACCAAATGAAAGTGATGTTCGAGAATCGCGTGTTACCGCAATAACCAAAAATAATTTCAAGGCTATTTCAATTTACCTTGCCGTTCGTCACTCCATCGAAGCCACATGGCTTAATGATAGAGACCAGTTCCTTTATCCGAATGACGGTTGGCAGGAAGATTTTGGCTTCCAGACGGACTGCCTGATCTACACGCTCTTCCACGGGCAAAACAGGATTTCGTCCGAAGTCCTAGCTACCGACAAACAGTCGCTAGCCACAAACCACTGGATTCCTTTTACTCGCGAACAAGTTGGTTGCAAAAGCACTTTCAAGAGTAATTTCATGAACAAGTTCCTGAAAGAATTCATGGAATCGCATTCATTGAATCTTTCTGATGGAGCTCAAGCTGTTTATGATGCAGGCCTTGAACTGTGGAAATACTACTACACACAAAAGAATTCCAAACCTGACGCAAGCTTTTATGACATCCGCAAGCATTTTCAAGGTGTCGATGCCAAGGGGCACATGAACAGCAGTTCAGAAGACTCCACCTACATGGATTTAATCTCGGTTCTGCGCACCCGTCAAAAGGCTCTCGCTCAAAAAATTGAACAGAGTGTCTATAAATACGGATTTTTGAAATAAAAACTTTCGGAAGAGGCGGTTTCCTAAGCAATAAAATACGGAGATGGTCGCGCATACCTAAACCTATCCGCCACATTAGAATACAAAATCCATACAATAGCCATAGGAGCATTCAAAACAAGCATCAAACATGGTTTGAAAAAAAATGTATTCCACAATTCAAATAGCAGGAAGATTGACGCTATCGAGCACACTGAACAAACTACCACTGAAATACACCAAACTTTAGAGGCATACAAACCTTCACTCGTCATGAATAAACTTTTTCCCTCTATCCAATCGTTACTTAAATAAAAAGTGTAAAAATAGTACGGAGCCAAAGCGAACACATATAAAATAAAATTATCCGTCCACAAGGGAGACAGAATCCCGCCCCAAAAAAGAAGAAAAGGTATGACCGTGCAAAGAACATAAATCTTGCGCGTTGAGGGCATTTGGGCAGCTTTGCCATCGCTCAAATTAATTTCGGCATCCTTGACCTTTTTCATGATTTCACCCTCACTTTCCCCATAATATATATTCAAACAACTGTCAAAATCTAACAATAAACTGAAAATTTATCGGTAATTGCCGGGGCGTTGCGGGGTGTCCCCGCAGTGAACCGACCCCAAAAAGTTGGACAGGTTAAAGTTAGGATAAAATTGAGTTATGGGTCCGGTATTGAACCGGGCTCATTCCGTTTAAACGCAGTT
>NZ_FRBF01000014.1 GCF_900142545.1 Fibrobacter sp. UWT2
ATACTGTTGCTTCCTTTGCCGGGAAGGGGTGAATAAAAACGGCGAACCTCCTTATCCTGCGCTCGCGAAGTGACTTTTTAAGGGTCAACTATTTACGAAAGGCAAATAAATTCTTAAAAAGGGGCAGAAAAGTCCCCTTTTTTCAAGACAACCTATATTCCAACTTGGAATATTTACTTTCTAGAACTGCTTCAGCAGCCGGATTCTTTCGGGGGTGTCGGGGTGGGTGCAGAACATGATATTCACCTTGGCGATGATGCCTTTAAGGCCCATGTTGTTGTCGAATTCTTCGTCGGGGTGAATGATGTAGAGCTGTGCCACGTCGCTGCGGCGGACGCTATCGAGGCCGGGTTCATCGGAAATCTTCTGCAAGGCGGAAGCGAGCGCCCAGGGGTCGCCACAAAGTTCGGCGCCGCCAGCATCGGCCATATATTCACGCGAGCGCGAAATGGCGAGGCGCGTAAACCAGCTAAAGATATAACCGATCGTGCTCCAGATGATGACCAGCATCAAGGCAAAGATGATAATGACTCCTCCGCCACCGCCACGTTTACTGCGCGTGCGGCGAGTCGTTCCGCGGAGCATTGCCGAGAGCAGCTTTATAGAAATCGTCTGAAGGGTCGCAAAAATTCCCACAAACACGATGCAAACGACCATAAGTCGCGTGTCACGATTCTTGATGTGCGTCAGTTCGTGGCCCACGACGGCAGAGAGTTCCGCGTCGTTCAGTTTCTCGATGAGGCCGGTCGTGAGCGTGATAGTAAACGAGGGCACGTCAATGCCGCTCGCAAATGCGTTCAGGCCGGAGTCCTCCACAATGTTGATTTGTGGCATTTCAATGCCGCCCGCAATGCAGAGGTTCTCGACAATATTATAGACGCGCATGTTATCTTTGCGCTCTAGCGGCTTGGCATGCGTCGTGTGGCGAATAATAGCGGTATTTGCGCAATAGGCAATGATGAACCACACGCCTACAACTTGGAGCGTATACGGAAGCGCGGCCCAAAAGGCTCTCCACACTTCGGGCCAATGCATCAGGCCGTACCTCATGTGCGTCGTATGGTCAGCGGGGCAACCACCCTGCATCAGGGGGCAGAGCGCACCGAAATAATCAATGATGACGATCGTCGCAAAGACCATCCCCAGAATAATAACGGGGAACAGGCACAACAGCAAAATACTGTTGCGGTTGTTCCGCCAAATCTGGGTCTGGAGTCCGACGTAACGCATATATAGTAGGAAGTAGGAAGTTTGAAGTAGGAAGTAATAAAATGTGCCTTCGGCACGCCTATAACGCGCGACACCAGTCGCGCCATTATTCTACTTCCTACTGTCTACTGCCTACTAAAACTTCACCTCGGGAGCCTTGTTGAGCGTGTCGCGGCTTTCGGTAGCTTCGTACATAGCCGCACGCTTGAAGCCGAACATACCGGCGACGATATTGCTCGGGAAGACTTCGCAGGCGTTGTTCAGTTCGCGAGTCGTAGAATTGAAGAAGCGGCGTGCAGCGGAGAGCTTGTTTTCGATATCGGCAAGTTCATTCTGCAGTTGCAAGAAGTTCTGGTTCGCCTTGAGTTCCGGGTAAGCTTCCAGCGAAATGCGGAGCCCGGCGAGCGCGCCGGAAAGAGCCTTGTCGGCCTGGACCTTTTCATCGACGGTCGTTGCGTTCATGGCAGCGGCACGAGCCGATGTCACCTTGTCGAGCGTCTCTTTTTCGTGAGTGGCATAACCCTTGACAGTGCTCACCAGCTGCGGCACCAAATCATAGCGCTGCTTGAGTTGCACATCAATGTTTGCAAATGCGTTTTCGCGGTTGTTGCGGAGTTTCACCAGTCCGTTATACATTCCGATGAACCAGGCGATCAGCACCACCAGGACAATGCCGGCAATAATCCCAATAGTCATATTTTACTCCTTTCTGTTTTCTTAGAAAGAAATGTATATAAAAAAGGACTATTTGGAGTAGTCACGTTCGCCGAAAAGGGCCGTTCCCACGCGAATCATGGTCGAGCCTTCTTCAATAGCGACCTCCAAGTCACCGGTCATACCCATCGAAAGCTGGTCAAAGTTTGCGAACACGCCGCCCTTGGCGAGGAATTTCTGCTGCAGGTTACGGAGGAACGCAAAACATTCGCGGCTATCTTCGGCGACACCGGTATTCTTGCCGATGGTCATAAGCCCGCGGAAACGCAGGTGCGGATATGCGGCACCGCGCGATTCCAAATCAGCGAGGAACGCCTCGGCTTCATGCACGTCGAGACCGCTCTTGGTTTCTTCTTCACCGGCGTTCACCTGGAAAAGGATATCGAGAATCTTGCCCGCACCATTTTCGCTGGGGTATGCGGCGCAGACCTTCTCCAATTTTTCGACAGCCTCAATGCTTGCAATGGAATGGATGCAGTCAGCAACAATCGCTGCCTTCTTGAGCTTGTTACTTTGTACAGGGCCAATCACGTGGCAACGCACGCGGCTACCATCTTTTGCGGTAAGCGGCTCAGAAAACTTGAGTTCGGCTTCTTGCACGCGGTTTTCACCGAAGTCGGTGGCACCCAGCGCAATCGCATTTTCTACAGCTTCTGCCGGGTGGAACTTGCTCACCCACACAAGCTTTACCGAGTCACGGCTACGGCCTGCAATCTTGCAAGCTTCGCTAATCCTTGCTTCGAGAGCTGCAAGGTGCTCGCGCATTTCATCGAGTGTGAATTCCATAGTAACAGTAGACAGTAGGAAGTTGGAAGTAGACAGTACTAGTGATTAGACAATCACTTTTTAGATTCCTTGAACAGCACCTTGATGATTTCGTCAATGTGCTTATGCGTATAAATCTTGAGGCCCTTCTTCGCAGGTGCCGGAAGTTCGTTCACGTCCTTCTGGTTCTGCGCCGGGAGTCGAAGCGTCTTCACGCCAGCCTGGAGAGCAGCAAGCGCCTTTTCGTTCAAGCCACCAATCGCAAGGCAGGCGCCCGTGAGGCTCACTTCGCCAGTGAAGGCGATTTCGGGCGAAACCGGCTGCTTGGTAAATGCAGAGAGCAAGCAAAGCGTGAGGGCGATACCCGCAGAGGGACCATCTTTAGGCACGGCACCTTCGGGCACGTGAATGTGGATGTCCGTCCTCTTCACGATATTCGGGTCAATGCCAAAGCGGCTCAGGCGTTCGCGCACAAGGCTGAGTGCAATCTGAGCCGATTCCTTCATCACGTCGCCGAGCTTACCTGTCATCAAAAGCGAGCCCTTGCCCGGCAACAGCATACATTCGATGGGGAGAATTTCGCCGCCGACACTTGTCCAGGCGAGACCCACGATAACGCCCGGGCGACCGGCGTCCGGAAGCTGGCTATCCAAATAACGCGGAGCGCCCAAGTAGTCCTGCAAAGTCTTCTCGGTGATTCCGGCCTTGAACTTCTTGCCCATCACCTTGTCTTTTGCACGGTGACGCACCACGTTTTCGAGAGTGCGTTCCAGTTCGCGCACGCCCGCCTCGCGGGTCCATTCGCGAATCACCTTCGAAATAATATCGTCATCAAAATCCACGTCCTTGCCGTTTTCGATACCCGTACGTTCGCAAATGCGCGGTACCAGGTACTTGCTTGCAATCTGCAGTTTTTCGTGGGGGTAGTAACCCGGCAGGCGCACCATTTCAAGGCGGTCGCGCAGGGCTTCGGGGATTTCAGCCTCGTTGTTCGCCGTCGCGATAAACAGCACGCGGCTAAGGTCGAGACCCACCTCCATGAAGTGGTCGGTAAAGTCGTGGTTCTGTTCCGGGTCCAGTACCTCAAGCATCGCGCTCGCGGGGTCGCCACGGAAGTCGCTCGCCATCTTGTCGATTTCGTCGAGCAAGATAATCGGGTTCATGCACTTGGCACGGCGAAGCGCCTGGATAAAGCGGCCAGGCATGGCACCAATGTAGGTGCGGCGGTGACCGCGGATTTCGGCCTCGTCACGTACGCCGCCCAGCGTAATACGAACAAAGTTGCGCTGCATGGCATTGGCAATCGATTCCACCAAAGTCGTCTTACCCACGCCCGGAGGACCGACCAGGCAAAGAATCGGAGCTCGACGTTCGGTACCCGTAAGCTTGAGCACCGCCACGTATTCCATGATGCGTTCCTTGACCTTGTCCAGGCCGAAGTGCTTGGAATCCAGTTCGCTCTTCACCTTCTTCATGTTGAGGACGGTGTCGGTGTATTCGCCATACGGGAGCGTCAGGAACCAGTCCAAATAGTTGCGGCTCACCGCGTATTCCGGAGACGTCGGCTGCATCAGGCGCATGCGGCTGATTTCTTCTTCGAGCTTTTCTTGAATGGCTGCCGAGAACTTTTTCGCCTTGATTTTCTTGAGCAGCTGGTCCGGCTCCGAAGAGTTGCCGTTTTCGCCATCCAGTTCGTCTTGCAGCTGGCGAATCTGTTCCGAAATGAACCATTCCTTTTGCTGCTGGGCCATCTTCTGGCGCACGTTCTGCTGCACCTTGACCATCATGGTGTCGGTATCGGCCGCCACCTGCATGATTTCGACCAGGCGTTCTGCCAGTTCGTCGATCTCGCCGATTTCGAGCAAGCGCTGACGTTCGTCCATGGAAATCTGCAAGAAGGGGATCATGCCGTAAAAGGCGTTGATCTGGCTGTCCATGGTGAACAGGGCATCTACCATACCCTCGGAAATGTTACGGTGCAAGGAATATTCCTTGAACTGGGTGAGCACCGTCTCGAAACGGGAGCTCTTGTCGGCCGCCGTAATCGAGGGCTTGTGGGCCGAAACCGTAACCGTCAAATAGTCGTTGTTGGTGGCGATGGAACGGAGGTCCACCACCTGTTCGCCTTCGAGAACCACCTTTACGCAACCGTTCGGGAAAGGGGTCACATTGCTCACGTGGGCAAGGATACCCACCGAGTAAAGGTCGAGCATCGGGTTTTCGATTTCTTCTTGCTCGATATTTTTCTGAGCCGAAAGAATGATTTCGCCATCGTGGGATTCAGCGTATTCGAGAGCGCGCAAAGAAATGTCCCTGCCGACCAGAATGCGGCGGGTCGTGTGCGGAAATACAATAGCGTCCCTCAGAGGGAGCAACGGATACATTTTCGAAGTGTCTAAAGCCATACACTACAAAGATAGTATCTTTGAAAAAAGATACACAGCAACTTAGCCTAGTCTTTAAGGCAGCGGGCATAGGCATAGCATTCAGATATGCCCGTTACCGGGTCGTATTCGCTACCCTTGTTTCTACTAACCCCATTGCCCTGGTTAGCGGTTGCTGGCTCTTTTCATGGGAAAGGCCCTCCTGATTATTCACCCGGTTTTAAATATAATAGTTTTCATTAAGCGTCACATGACTTCCAAGAGCAATTTTTCGTCGGGCATGACTGCTTTCAGTTTTTCCGGCATAACCTTGTAGGTTGCAACACCCATAGGCTGGTTGTAATCTTGCAACAGATACTCAACAAACGACCTGTCCGCGCCCTTACACAGAATAATGCCGATGACCGGATTTTCGTTCGCCTTCCGTTCATCGTCATTCAACACGCGCATGTATGCCGAGAGCTGTCCGAGATATGCAGGCTTAAACTCCCCTTTCTTTAATTCCACAACAACAAGACTCTGCAACTCACGATTATAGAAGAGCAGATCGACCCACATGTCGTGCTCAAGTTTTTCGATATGAACTTGATGGCCGACGTACGTGAAATCCTTTCCAAACGTCAGGATAAAATTCTTGACATTTTGGACAATGGAATTTTCAACAACGCGTTCGTCAATATCCTGGGGATTGCGCTCGTCGAGTTCTTCCACATTGACAAAGTCAAGCAGGTATTCGTCCTTGAACATCGAGATCGCCTTTTGCGCATGGAGCGTTTTGGGCAAGGTAAGGGCGAAGTTATTGGGAATCTGTCCCTGGTGATGAAACAAGTCCGCCTTGAGATAATCACGTAGGGTATACTTGTCCCAATGATTCAGGATGGATTGATGTATATAGAAAGCACGTTCTTCCAATGATGAGCATTTCCCCAAAATTTCTATATGATGCGTAAAACTCAGTGCTAAAAATTCGGAGAAGTCCAAATCGCCCGCCATTGGCGGTCGATTTATATCAAGAAGCGCAAAAATCGGTATTTTTGCCGATTTTTCTTCATTTTCGGCATTTTCCAATTCGCCCGCCATCGGCGGACGATTTAAAAAGCTACTCCATTCTTCATAGAATTGGCGCATTTTTTTAATACTTGTGGGCGAAAAACCTCTTAAACCCGGCAATTCCCGCCGAAGTTGAGCACTTATCGTGCCAATCGCCCCTGTTCCCCATGTTCCCTCACGGGAATTCTCGGATACAAACTTGCCCACCGCATAATACAACGAAAGCATCTGCTTGTTAGCCGCCCGAGCAGTCTCCAACTGGCTTTCGAGAATGGCAGACTTTATCTGCTGAACAGCATCGTTATAAAACGGGCTTATTTTATCCATTACTGCCTCCATGTGGTCGCAATTTGTGACGCCGCTTTCGCGGCTGGTTTATGTTAGAGGCGTTCTTGCATAACCAGAAAATCAATTAACGCAAAAACGCACCTCGCCTTAAAACAGCGAGATGCGTTCAGCGGTAATGTACGTAATATCTAAAAAGTTAGCAAGGGAGGCAAGAAAATTTTACAACTCCGCTCGCTTTTTCAGTTTTAATTTGTTTATTACCTTTGATACCTCCAGCACCACATCCGTGTACTTAGTTTTTTTAGTGTCAAAGCAAAGCGTTTTATCAAAATCGATAAATCTAATACAGGTGCCAGTACTCCAATAATAACTCACATTTTCATATGTATTGCAAATTTCCTTAAAAAAATCTACAACCTTTTGCGCATTGTCTTTTTCTTTTTGCAACGGCGTAAAAATCCGCTCCAATTTATCGTACAATTTTTGTTCTTCTTCATTGAAGCCGCTTTCCCCATCAGCGTACATTCCCCAGTTGTACATCATTTCAACTTCTTTTTCTGTAAATGTATAGTCCATTTTTTCCTCGTTGTTATAATTAAGTTCACTTTCCACTTCTTACTGCAGCTATTTCGGCGTTGATTTCGTTGAGTGTCATGTCGGCGGAACTAGCCTTCTCGGCGTCGGCGGAAAGTTGCTGCATGGTCCGGAACATTCGGTGTCTGTCATACAATTCCTTGAACATGTTTCGGTAGGCATCAACGTCGTCCAACTGGACGATAGTCGTAATCTTGTTGCCGGCATCCTTGCTCGAAGCTCCACAATGGAACAGCTTTTCACTTTTGGTCCTAAAGTCGACAAGAATATAGCGGTCGTGGAATTTGTGCGCCGCAGAAACCGTATCAATCGAAACGCCCGGCATTGCCGCACGAAAATCGTTGAGCATATCATCCGTTATGCGGGCATACCGATCACTCGCAATCAAAATAGATACGCCCTTACGCGCATTCCGGAGCAAATTCAGCGTCTTGATGTCAACATAATTATCAACAACCAACAACGATTTCTTCGCCATGCCGTAAATCTGCGCATAGGCGACATCAGCTTCCAACTTCTGTCCGTTCAAAATTAAGAAGTGCTTGTATGTCGAGGGATCAACGAAGTTTTCCATGACTTTCTGAAGATCAGATTGAATGACCGCTATATCCTTGGTATTTCTTTCAGTTTGCACGGCAATTTGGGCAATGCCGTCATAACCCAATAAATTCCGATTTTCAGCAATGATATAGTCTTTCATCTGCTTGAAAAGGCGAATAAGGGCCATACTTTGACGAATCGCAAGGTCACCTTTTAAAACCGTCATAAGCATATAGATGCCCTGTTCGGTGAAGGCATACGGCAATTTTCGTGTTCCACCCCAACTTGATGTGCATTTTTTGCACATCAAGTTTTGCATTTCATCCTCACTCAATTGAAATCGAAAATCCTCCGCAAATCGATCAATGTTATTTTTTACCTGGCGATTGAAAAATCTCGTCTCGTATCCGTAAATCTCGGCCAAATCTGCATCGAGCATCACCTTGAGCCCGCGGATGGTATATATCCGCGATTTGAGCAGGGTTTCGTCAATAAGCGGGAACTCCGATTTGACTGGCGCAACCGCCATATCATTCTTTTTAGCCATACAGCCTCCATGTAGCCGCGTTCGCGGCTGGTTGATGTTAGAGGCGTTCTTGCATAACCAGAAAGTCGATTAACGCAAAAAACGCACCTCGCCTTAAAACAGCGAGATGCGTTCAGCGGTAATGTATCTAAATATCAGAAAACTGGCAAGGGAGGCAAGAAAATTTTACGTCCGCCATTGGCGGTCGATTTAAAATGGACTTATCTGCCATAAAAACGGGCCTCATGTAAATTTTTTTACACTTATATTCTGAAAAAGGTATATTATGGAAAAACCAAAGGAACAATATTATGTTAGTCGGAAAAAGCTTCAAAGAAGATTTTGAAACAAGACGTCAACGCGAAGAGGAACTCAGCATTCAGCAAGAATCTCGCGCTCAGCAAGGCTGCCTCTATAATGGAGGAAACAATCATTCTTCAATACCCTATAACGTATGGCTGGTAGAAAATATTTCAAAGACCTTGAACAATCACCACATCCACAGAGGCGATTTATACAGAGAAGGCAAAGACGTTTTATATGAACAAAACGCCGTTACAAAGATGGGAGCCCGCAATAGAGTGTTTCTCCAGGCCGATCCTTCCATAACCGTTGATTATGAAGTTTGGAAATGGTCCCCTCTAGGGCTCCAACTATTCACCAACATCAGCCCCCACATTCCGTTAAAAGAACAAATTGAAAAAAAATACGGGAGCAATAAACCCTTTTCTGATTTCGGTCTTGTAAATCCACAGAACGAAATCAAGCTGTGGTCTGAAAAAGATGTTCCAGCATCTGATTCTAAAGAAGAACAAACCGAACAAGCTCCCATCCACGATGGTGGTTACGATGTTACGGACGAATCTAGAGGTTACTTTGAAAGAAGGCGTATTAGCCATAACAGAATCGTAGTTTTGGGAAACCAACAGAAAGAAGTTGCGCTTTCACATCTGTTCGACAACAAAATTCTTGTTATTGATGGTGGTCCTGGAACAGGAAAGACCTCTACAATGATTCAGCGATTGAAATTGCTGCTGTCAAGCGGATTGTACGAAAACAACAAGGGATACGAAAACACACAGTATGCCCGTGGAGCAGATTGGGACAACCTCCAAAAAATATGGTCTGAATTCTTAAAAAACAAAGCCGATTCAAACAATGTCTGGATGTTTTTCTCACCGACAAGCCAATTGAACCACTTCCTTCAAAAATCATTAAATGCAGAAGGTCTTACCTATACCGACAGCACAACAAACGTATGGGTTGACCGTAGTGATCCGGACGAACTTAGCGGATATTGCCTAACGTTGGCAGAAGACGAATACCATTTGAAGTTTCCAAGACAGTCTTGCGAAGCAGAAGACGAATACTTCCATGACACGCCCCTTAATTTGTATAAATCATTTGAAAAAACGCTGTTTGACCAATACAAGCAATATCTTACCCCCCAATTAAATGAATTGGGCAACAAAATAAGAAGCGCCTACGGGAAAGACTTTAACGAACTTGTTCCGGCATTTGAAAATATTGACTCCTATTTTTCCAAAACCCAAGCTGGCTGTAACGACACCTACGAGCTATTGTACAAACACGATCCCGCATTAGTTGACAATTTCATAAATAGCGAAGTTGAGACAATCCGCCAAAGCATAGACGGCATTTGCAACAGGATAAAAGAAAACGGATGCGAAAGCAGCAACCCCACAATAGCATGGGGTTTGCTCATCCACTACCTGAAACAGTTGTTCGGCCAAAATCAGATGCAACAGATATTCAAGGCAAACAATATCGCGTCCCTTCAGGTTGAAAATTTTAACAACGACTACAAACAATTTGAATACGCTATCAGCGAGGCCGCAATCCGCGACATCTATAATTTGATGCGCAACGAAATTGATGACGAATTGAAAAAGCAAGACAAAGATGACAAATCAAAAAAGCAAAGCGAAAAAGACGCTGACAGAAAATATAAACTAGATCGATTATTCATCGCTCCCAAAGATTGGCCCGCAGAAGATAAAGAAAAAGCGATCGAAAAAGCTTTTGAGGAGATTGAATCCCATTATCCGAACGTGGCTTTAAAATACGACTTCTTCAAATCGTATTTTAACGAAAGACGCGGTTCCAACGAATCTATAGAATTGTTCCTAGAAAAACAACAATACCCCTTAGACGAAAACATCTACGAAATTGCATTCAGAGCAATATCTGAATGCAAAAAAAGAAAGGACATTTCATACAAACGTCTAGGTCAGACAGATGCCGAACTCAAGCAGGAATTCGAATCTTTCGCCAAAGTCTTCATTCGCGAAATCGTAAAAAATTACATCAACGATGGGAAAAAGGATTTAGGAGAAGCATTCCTTCCAAATTGGCATCTTGTCAGAGACGTCAACAGCAAATGGGCTCCCTATCGTGAAGTTGAAACTTGTCGAGAGAATATTTATAATAAAGATCATGTTGAGTACCTCTTCAGCATTCTACTTAAAAAAGTCTATGAAGAAAAATATCGTGAACAACAGGGCTTCAATGGAGATATCAAAATCCAGGAAGTGTCTTTCTTGATATTCGCAGGAAATACCTTAGCCAGGAAATTGTACCAGAACAACAAAGACCTGTTTGAACAGCTTTACAACAAGGAAATCTATTCTCGGGACGCCCAGGAATGCTGCACTTTCATCAGAGCGTATAAAGACTCTTGTCGCGTAGTTATCGGAATTGACGAAGCAACAGACTTTACGCCCATAGAATTGGCCGCGTTGGCATCTTTGAAGCATCCTGAATATTCTTGCATTACGCTTTCTGGCGATCAGATGCAGGCGTTTAACAACAAAGGCATAACCAACTGGGAACAATTGGGGAATGGCATATTCGAAGAAGAATACGACGTTAAAAGCTTGAACATTTCATACCGTCAAACCCCAGCCTTGCTGAACATGGCTAAAAAGATTTACAAGAGAGTTCTGAAAACAGAAGCTCCGTACAGGCCTAACGTCAGCTCTATTACAAGCGAAGCCTTCCCTCTATTAAAGCAATCCGACAACGACAAAGAAAAACAATGTTGGATTTTGGAAAGGCTGAATCTTGTACGAGAGCATTTAGGATATCTGCCTGCAACAGCCATTTTTTATCCGGATGACGACCAGTCTGAAATTGAACGTTTCGTCAAAGAGATAAACAGAAATCGCCCCAAAGAAGTAACATTCAAAGTCTACTCTTGTTTCGGAAATACAGATGATGCAAAGGTCATTGTATACCCCTTGTCATTGGTGAAGGGGCTGGAATTCGAAACGGCGTTCTTCTATAATTTAGACAACTTAGAAGACGAATTCTTGCTACAACAATATTTATATGTGGGATTGTCACGCTCTACATTCTATCTAGCAGCGACATCAAGCCCGCAATGGAATACAGATTTGTCGCACGACTTTAAAACAGATGAGCGCGAGGCAAATTGGCCTGTATAGCAAAATTCAAGTAGACAAAAGATCCTGATGAAAATCCATCAGGATCTTTTTCATTTTGCACCCATAACACATCTCTAAAAAAAGAGAAGATATTTCAATATGTTTTCTGCGCAAAAGCCCCCCCCCCAAAGCATTTCCATCGCCAACAGTGGTCCCGGAAATACATCTTGCGCAGAAATGTCTTTACCATCATACTCTGGATTACAAAGAATATCCACATTAAGAATCCAATAAGTTTCAATTTTTCTTAATAGTTCTAGCATTGTAATAAAATGCTGATTCATTTTCTCAAGATTTTCTGCCGTATTCACACTCATTAAATTAAGCATTTCATGCGCAAGCTCATTTCGAAAGCTTCTGACCTCATCATACTTTTTGATGTCCGCTTCTGAAATCGCCCCTACATGAATAAGCCAATCTAAACTTGCGTAAGTTTTCTTATCTTTTTTGTCTTTGTGTTTTTCTCGATACGGCCGCATTTCCTCATCATATTCTTTCTGTCTGTCATGATTCCTGCATTTTGTGCCAACCAAGAAGAAGTCTTCTATCCGTTTACTAATAGAATCTTTCAACAATTCAAAAGCGGTGATATATAACGATGCAGTAATAAGAAATGGGCGTATTTGTTTTTGATTATACATTTTTGAGCGGGAAGGGTCAGACTTCTTTGCAAGGCAAGAAATAGTATTCGTCCAACGGCGACCTATTCCGCTCAATTCTAGCTAGATCTATGTCGCCAAATATGCTACCTTCCAAAGAGCGATGATCAATTTCTTCGGGCAGCCGATGTTCCACTCCAATTCGAGCGTTTTCAACAGCATTGCGTCTCACGAAAAAGCCAAATTTGTCATCATCAAAGTAATAGTCACCTTGGGCAAAAGATACGGGTTGTAAATTATTCTGTCGCGTTGGGAAAAGTTCTCTCGAAGAGACGTGGAAACAATCGCAAGCACCGCTTATTTCTCCCCACATCTTCTCTATATTTTCTAATTCAACTCTTTCTGATTGAATGTGCGTATTTTCAGGAATCTTTTCTATTGCCAGCAACAAGAATTTAGCGCCTTCCGGCCTATATATTTTTCCAATCAATAAACGGAAATAGCGGTTAACAAATTTTTGTTCCGCAGGTTCATCAGCTTCCCCGAAATCAATGTTATGAGGCCACAAGATGTAAAACTCGTATTTTTCATCCAACAATTTTAAAAAATTTTCGCGGAACTGTTTTCGCGCTTCACGCTTGAATTCTTCCCGAAGAGATGAGTGACTAGATGTAAATGCTTTAAGGACATACAAAAAATTCACATTGTACACTTGCAGCAGGAGCGTGTCACGATCAAATAAGCGATTTATAAAATGACGGTTACGGTTCTTCCAAAGATGTTGTTTTATATTTTTGCGCTGATCGCCTTCGCCATCGTCAAAAGTGTCCGCATCGTCAACTTCCGCAATTAGTTTTTCATTATCATCATTGCGAAGATACGGGTCTTGATACTGTTTTTTGTCTACAAAATTGGGCGCGAACCCCCTAATGAAAAAATTCGGAGTAACACTGTAGCCATCCGTTAAGCTATCTCGATAATGAATACCTCTATGAGCATCAGATACATGAGGAACCGTACTACGGAAAAACGCAGGGTTAAAGAAATCCTGCATTACGTTTTTAGCGTACGTAAATTGCTTCGCAATAGATTGTCCACGGATATCCTCTGGATCCTGGTAATACTTGCTGTCTCCAATATGCCAGATAAGATCGTTATTAAAATCATTTTGGTTTGATGCAAAAATCAACGATTTTTCCTTATAGAGATGGTCTATGATTTTTCCATCGCTATTCTTCTTTAATCTCGCTGCATCCGGATCGCCCACGAGCTCGTCAATCATTGCCTCAAACACATTGTTGAACGAGTTGGCAATCAAGTATTCCTGTGCATTATTGCTCGTATTGCTATATTGGGCGCCCCATTCAAAGAAGGCTTCCATGACATTATAGAGCTTGACAAGCCTATCTTCAAAATACTTGTACTTTATTTTCTTGAGTTCACGCAGGCCACGTTCGTTTTCCAAGAGCCGTTCCATCTCAATCATTCTGAGCGGCTGATAGAACTCGCTTTGCGGCATCTGATATCCAAACTTATCCAGGATATATTTCATTGCGGAAAAATAAAGAACCAACAGACGATCGTCTAAATCAAAAACTTTGACTTTATTTACGGGGTTCATGTAAATGGGAACTCCGTTTTGCATAAAAGGAATCGTTTTATTGACGGTACGTTGCCAGTTTATTTTGTGGTTTCCACTATGCTTGTTCTTTGCGATAAAGACAAAAAGACTTTGATTCTTTTTATAGAACAGTTCCATACTGCTCATAACATCGAGCAATGTAGCGTAGCGGTCGCTCTTCTTAAATCGCAGGTGTTCTTTTTGCAGCGGAGTTTCAATTCCAGTATCTTTATCACCCTTCTTATGGTACTTGTCAATGGCGGAATAGAGCCAAAGGGATAACGATGAGAAAAAGTGGCGTTGTTCAGACACAAGAGGTGCATTTTCCAGGTCGTTTTGTCCACCCAAAACGTCTTCGCCTTTACGATTTATCCGTACGTCAAAGGCTTTTTGTACATCATATCCGTGTTCATCCTTTACGATATTTCCTCGCTCATCTTTTTCGTATTCAAGAAATACCTTGGGCAGCACAAAAACCGGCTGACCATTGTAAAAACAATAGCCAACACCATCAATTTTTACTCCTGCCTTTATTGTTTCCGTATTAAATCCGCTTTTACTCCGACTTTTAGAATCGCCGTCACCATAACCGATGACGGTTTTCAAAAAAGTCGGATCGTAAGGAAACTCTTCAAATAGAAAAATCATGCAACAAGCCTATCGCAGCATTTTCTATTATGCAGGATTCGGATCTTCTGCGGGAGCTGCATTCTGATCAACGACCCCTAAATTAGACATAATTGTTGCTATACGCGTTCTCTGGGTTTCATCGTCCCCTTCAAAAAGCGTTTGGAATGTCAACGTCTTATCATCTTCACCTTCTAGCCTGAAATGGAACACCTTTTCCGCGGCGTCATTTCCTTCTTCGTCTTTATACACGGAATCCCAAAGATAGAACAGGACTTTGGAGCGGAATTCTTTATAATCAACGGAATGCTTTATGAAGAATTCTCCCATCTGCTTGTCTTCACTTCTAGTCACTTTGTAGACATTCGCATTTACAGCTTTCAAGAAGTCAAGCCACTTATACTTCTTCCCACCAACCTCTATGTCAAAACCAGCATTAAGATGAGCGTAGTCTATCGGCACATATTCCCAATCAAAACGACGTTTGAAAGCACTGTCCATAGGGAACAATGACTGGTCACTTGTATTCATTGTGGCAAAAATACTTAGATTTTCACAAACGGCGAAGCTGACAAAATAAAGAACAGCACCATCACTTATCTCGTAGATCATCAGGTATTCCCGTCGCATGGATTGCCCATTGGAGTTGTAACACTAGATGTCATGAAAAAGAACAACAGTGGCTACTACACCCCAGTAGAGGATTTTGATCTTGCTCGCGAGCGCAAAGCAGCAATTAGAAGTTTTGCTCCCGGCAATGAAATCATTGTCAAGGGCTGCCGTTTCCGCTCTCTAGGCATCCGCGTGAACTACCGGCAACGTTTCGGCGTACACATAGAAGGTTCCGATGTGGTAAAAAAGGTGTTCAAGTGCCCAAATTGCGGAACAGTCTATCCTAACGCAGTGTTAGGAGACACATGTAAAAATTGCATTTCCATAGATACAGGGAACAACTTTGAACTTATTGCGCAGAACACCGTTGAGCCAGAAGCGTTCCTTTCCAACATCGCCACAAAGAAAAAAGGCGTTCGCAACCCGGTTCATATGCCATACAAGGTAAAAACCCAGGTTGACGGCACCATTGAGGAAACAAAGAAATCGGAATTCGCTTCAATGGATTATTTAGACGCCAGTAAAGTGCACACATTTAATGCCGGCCTTGGAGACGAAGGGTTCATCTATTGTTCTTCATGCTACGCCGTTTACCCAAAACAAAGGGGTAATGATTTATACAATGCAAGAATGAGATTTCCGGCACCGGCAAGAGATACATGCGCCCATTCCATGGTCAATGACCCGTTCTATCTCTATAGCCAATTTTCGACAAATTCTCTATTTATAAAAATAGCTCCCGAATACAGAATAAGCAACGTCTTTACCGATCAGGTAAAAAACACTCTAGGCGTGGCATTAAAATCAGCCATCGTCCAAGAGCTGGATATGGAAGAAAAAGAAATTGATTTCTGCTTACCCTCGCCCATGCAGGACTGCGACTTAATTCTTTTTGACACCAATGTTGGTGGAGCAGGATATATTAAGCGTATTGCGGATAATTTTGACCGAGTTTTTGCAGCAGCAGTCCAAAACGTTTTGCTAGGCAGTCCTGAACATCAAAAGAATTGTTCCGGAGCATGTTCTTGCTGCTTGGTTAGCTACAGTTCTCAATTCCTTTTCCAGAACGCAGAATCTGCACCAAATAGAATCGAGACCTTAAAGGCTCTTGAAGTCGATAAAATTGTAGAGAACGAGAAGTTCCTCAAATTCAAGGATTCCACCGCCAAACTTGGCTACAAAATCACAAACCGCGACAATGTACAAAATCAAATAGCCAACCAGAACAACACTGTGGCTATATGCCTGGACACCCTTACGCTAGCATTCTTTGAAACAGAAATATGGCGGACGCTTAAAGAGCGCACCACAGGAGTCGAGTTCCTATTAACTCGGGTTCCAAACGAAGCTTCTATAGCAAATATAAAACGACTAATTGGTCTGTTCGGCGAAGACTGCATCAAAACTGTTGAAACAGATGCTCGCTGCGGCATTTATATAAATAACGATACAATGTTCGGGCTTCTCGATTGGGATGCTCAAAATTTCCATCAAGTATACGATGATGGAACAAATCAGGCAACATGGATTGAAGCAAGAAACGAAACTATCATACCGAAAAACGAATGGAAATTACCTGAAGCCAAAATTATGAGCAATTCGGGAGAAACAACAGAAATCATTGAAGACTACAAACTAGATCGGTTGGTCAATAAAGTTCTATCTAAATTTGTAGATATAAACAATTTCCCGCTGGACCTTTCCACAGCTGTATCTTGGTCTTATGAGGACAGCTACGCCTTGAATAAAGATTGCGGCAAGCATTATAACGACTTTAAAAAAGAAGTTATAACAGCGATATTGAAATTCTTCAAGGCCCAGGATTTACTGAAAGATCGAGCAAGGGGAAGAATTGTATACTCTATGGAGTTTGATCCTCCAAAAATTTCTTTAGCCGATATTGCAGCAGAACAAAAAGGATTGCCACAAGCCGAGGCAAAAATAGTACTCCATGATAGGGCTTTCAGAATTAAATACCAAGACGGTTCTGTATTGTCCATATCATTCGGAAAGGGTCTTTCCACATTTGACTACGACAATAGGAAATTTGTGAAGTATCCGGGACAACTCTCTTGGTACATAAATAAACCATAAGGAGTTTCTAATGAGTTTCTTTAATTCTGAACAATCCTTTGAAGACATATTTTACAGTTATCTAAACAATGTCTCTGTTAAAGGTGAACTCTTTAGTTATGATGACGAATTCCTAGAAGACGATGATTATTATACGCTTTTCAAAAAAATCGTTTCTGAAACACAACGATTTGGAAAATATAGTGAATTGAGAGGTTGCCACAACAGCCCTACATTCTTAAAATCTTTTCATAGATGTTTTGGAATATATTTACGAGAAGCAACCCTCCGTTACGCAACTTCTTTTAGCGAAGAAGGGTTATGGAGACCTTTGAATGAAGGTATAGAAAAAGATTTTTCACGCATCGGACTCAATCCTAATTTTTGGGGCAAAGGAAGTCGAAATCCCAGAACAGTACTAACCGGGGGCGTTGATTATGCCAATGGGCACAGCCTTTTCTATGCCATTTTCAATTCGTTCCGTTCAGAACACATTAGATATCGAAAAAAAGAGGAAAACGAATACACAAAACATTTGCTGAAATTAGCAGTTCTACCACACAAATACAATCCCGTCGCAAATTACTTTGACGATGTCTTGCTGGCGTATAGATCAAACGCTATCGACCGATACCTAGAAGAGCAAAATCGACAGGGTTTAGATATTCATCCAAAAACGAGAGAGCGATTAGCGGCTAAAATCCGAAATTTCTTCATCTTTGTAGATGATGCAAAACAAGATGGCATTGAACTTAGCGACATTCAAAATAGCATTTATACCAATTTTGGAGGCTGGCTGCAAAAAGCATATCATAATCAACAACAAGTTAGCAAGTCCCTGGCTGCAGAAAACAGCGAGTACGTCAGGGAATCAAGCCAGGTCAAATATCGTCTAATTCTCGGAACTCAAAATATTTTCCAATACCATATTCCAAAAATTCTAAGTTTGAAAAGTCTGTTTCCCGACATTCAGAATCTAAGAAATACATCCAGAATTGAAATAAGTGATGACGAGGATTATCTCTTTACCATAGACAATAATTATGTGGATATTGACGAGGACATTTCAAACAAGAATAGAATCATCAACCAATTAATTGGCAAATCCAGTATTACTGTTGAATACAAAGACACCAAATTCAATGTTCCTAACCCATGGTATATGGGAAATCGGTGGCATATACTAAACGAAGAAGGCGAAAAAACGGATGTATGGAATTGCGAAAAAAACATCTACCTAGTCATTCCTAGTTCCGATTCAATATCCACTTGCGAGATGAAATCGGACAACAACACATTGTCTACAAATTATTCTTTAGATGCAATGACATCTGAAAAATCAGGAATGAACGTTTATAAGATTGAGAAAAATAATAATGCCGTAAACTTCGACAAGCTCTGCATTACCACTCAAAATGGCCTCCGCATTATTATTGAAATTGAAAACCCATCTTATGTCCACCTATGCCACAAATTTGATGGTCGTCCACAATTTATCGCACAAAAAAACAAGCACAAAATCGCAATCGGCCGCATAGAATTCAGTCATCTTGACGAATTGGATACAAACCCAATGGAAGATGAATACAAAAAAGATTACTGCGTTGAAGTAAAAAAAGAATATGGCCGATTAATAATAACGAATAAAAGCACAAGTGTTATTGAACTACCTGAAAAAAATTTCGGCAGAACAATCATCCCTGCCGTAACCCTACTCCCTGAAGGGACCGACGTATGGATTGCACATGCAGAGGACCAAAATTCATTCCGCGGCTATCTGCAAGGAACAATTGACAACCTGTCACATGATTGGAATGACTCAAATATCGGTCTTTTGAAACAAAGTCTCGCCGTCAATATTGAACAAGGGCATGACTCTATTTGTTCAATACGTTTTGCTGAAAACGGAGAATCATTCAATTTGATTTCCCCATATTTAAAGGCAAACCTAAATATGCCTCTAGGTAAAACGCTCTATTCAAGAGATATCGCCCGCAACAACAATCCCTTTGACGGTTTTATACCTAGCGAGGCCTCATATTATTTTAAATGGACTGAATGTGAACGTGTACTTGAAGCGACAATTCCGCTATACTATAAAATTTCTGTGTACCATTGCTACGAAAAGCTAGGAATAAATGGTGCAGAATGTACCTTCGGATGGGCATACGAGGGGACCCGTTTCTGTTATTCGTTTAAACAAAATCCCGATTACACTGGTTGCGTCTCACGCCCAGAAAACTTTTATGATTATTCCAAGGAGGAGCTGAAAGCGTATTTTGGAAAGCTTCTTGGCATAGTAAAAGAAATAACTGATACATACTACATACCACGACCTGGAAAAAAAACAAATCGTAATCCTTTGGAAATTGTGGAAGTAGAACCGACAAAATTAGGTGATTGTGTTTATTACCTATACAAAGCCTGGGAGGGATTCTACAAAGAAAGACTTCCTCAAGATGCCTTTGTTGAACTTGAAGAATATGTAAAAGAAGTTGCTAGAGTTTTCTTAAATGTTGACGTTGAACACGTTGCACCTATGGAAATTGAACTAACCGAACACATCCGAGATACCATTGCAAAACTTCCCGACCCCGATTATTTCAAAGAATGCGAAAGAGAAAAAAGAAAAGAATATTTGCAAATGTATAATTACACTCACAATCCGCATTTCCAACGAGCGCTAAAATTAAAGCCAACAAAATTTAAAGAAATAATATGGCTTTTAAACAAAGATGATTTGAAAAAGGCTATTAGCAATCTATACGATGTAGAAATCAGAAAATAAATTATTAAAGGCGGCTTATCGGCCGCCTTCATTGTTTTCCTATCTTCCAAGAATCATCTTTTTACCAGGCAAATCAATCAACACCTGGTATTTTTTGTACAAGCCCACACCGATAACGCCATCGGCGCCAACAGCCCGAACATGGGGTTCTACGTCTGCGGGCTGAACGCCGAAAGGCACATCTAACGTTTCTTCTCCGACTTTTACGGGAAGCTCGTAACGCTTAACGGTGTACTTGCCCAAATTCGGGTGGAAATCTTCAATCGTATCGAAGTACGTCCCCGTCTCGGCAATAGGCTTGCTCATATAGTCCGTAATAGACGCACCTGTATCAAAGACCATGCCACGGTCCATACCACCAATATTGGCAGTGAACACAATGCGACCGGGAACATTCTTCAGGTCGAACTCCGCAACAGGATTTTCTACCGAAAGGGCCTCGTTTGCATCGGCCACGATGACTTTTGCATTCTTGTAGTCAAACAAGACCTTGTGATTGCAGAAATATTCCAGGCCACGGAATTCGTCAATGTCGGGCGACACATTACTACGCGCAGAATCAAGAGCCTCGCAACCGCCATGGATGCGGTTCTTGTTCTCTTCAGTAATTACGAGTGGACATCCGGTATCTACCAGAACCTTGCGACCGTTGTCGTTGATTACGAAATGATCACGGATAATGTCAGCCTGGAAAGTTCTCATCTGCGTCTCCTTTTTTAGGGTGATTGTACCGTAATATCGCTTTTTGTCAGTTCAATGTAAAGAGAAAAATCTTTTTACAACGAAAATGGTCTCCACTAGCCCGAAAAAAGCGTGTATATATAAAGATAGGGACAGTCTCTATTCGCCCAACGGGGGCGTTCCCGCTTTATGGAAAAAAAATGACCCCAAGAATAGTAAGGTCGCACGATGTTCATGTTGATTCTGATTACTCCAAGTGGATTGCCGAGCTTAAGCAACGGTATCGCTCGGCGCAAGTGAAGGCTGCCGTCAGGGTAAACACCGAAAAATTGCAGTTTAACTGGTCGCTAGGGCAAGATTTGGTCCACAAAAAGGCAGAAGAACGCTGGGGCGCGGGTGTCGTGGAGCAACTCAGCCTTGATTTGCGACGAGAATTCCCCGATACGGACGGATTTTCCGTGTCAAATCTTTGGTATATGAAGAAATGGTACTGTTTCTACACGCAAAAAGGTAATTCGACCAACTTTAATCAAGCTAATGACGAAAAACTCCAACGGCCCGTTGGAGAATTAGCCATGGGTAAATTCATGCGGTTTGAAAGTGTTCTGCCAACCATATTTACTAGTGTCCCTTGGGGGCAACATATAGATATTATAACCAAATGTCGCAGTGTAGAGGAAGCTCTTTTCTACATAAAGCAGGTAGTCGAAAAAGGGTTAAGTCGCCCAGCCCTTCAAAACTGCATCAAGGCTGATCTTTACAGTCACCAAGGCAAGATTGTCAATAATTTTTCCGAAAATCTTCCCGAATTGCAAAGCAAATTGGTTCAAGAGGTGCTGAAAGAAAACTACGATTTCGGCTTTGCAACCGTAAGTCACGAGATTTATGACGAGGCAGAATTAGAAAATGCCCTGACGCAGAACGTCACTGAACTTTTGCTCGAAATGGGAACAGGTTTTGCTTTTATAGCGCGACAGAAAGAAATTATCGTAGGCAATCACAGTCGCAAGCTCGACCTGCTTTTTTACCATATCCGCTTGCGTTGCTTTGTCGTTTGCGAATTGAAGGTAGTGCCATTCGAACCAGAATTCATCGGCAAGCTGAATTTCTACGTGAACGCGGTGGACAACTTGATGAAAGCCCCCGAAGACAACCCGACTATCGGGCTGCTGATTTGCTCCAACATGGATTCGACCGATGTAAGGTGGTCTTTCCGAGGACTAGGTACGCCAATGGGAGTCGCCACATACAACAACATCCGCATCAAGGATATGCTGCCCTCGAAGGAATTACTGATTGAACGCATGCATCAGGCACAAAAGGAGGTGCGCGCCACAAAGCGGATGATTCGAAAAAAATAGCCTACGCCGCCATGAGCTGGCGGAATTCTTCGTCCAGGCCTTCTTCTTTCAGCAACTTGAGCATTTTCTTGTGCAGGACTCCCGTGTTGGCACGGGTGCAGCCAATCTTTTCGGCCACCTTGGCGTCGGAGCAGTCATAACCTCTGACTGCAGACTGCAACATTGCCTTGAAAATAGCGCTCTCCTCGACAGACTTGGGCTTGGACGAGCGGCCCTTTTCGTCGTCATCGGCCACACCGTTCGGATCAAAAACATCGACCCGTTTGCACCTCTTGGAGTTCTTGCGCTTGTCATCTTGCATAAGCCAGCCGCTCTTCTGGCTGGTGTATGCCAAAAACGGGACTCCGAAGCTGGGATCAAAAGAGTCCACCCATTCCCTGAAGGCGATGTAGGCCTTGTCGAAAATATCGTCGTTACGCTTTTCGGGGGTCATGTCATGGTATTCACGGTCCGAATCGACCTTGTAGGAATTCTTGAGCATGACGCCGGAAATTTGCTCCCCGCAAATGTCCCAAAGGTCATTTACCGCCTGCTGGCGGATGTCTGCATTGGCGCCGTACTTGGCGAGGGTTACGAGGTTGGCGATCTGGGTGGCTTGGCGGTTGTTGTGCTTCATGAGCAGCTCCTTTTGGAGGTGGGTTGGCAGAAAGACAAAAAAAAGAGCCCCTTGATTTAATCCATTTCATTAAATCAAAAGGCTCTTAAAGTCTTTCTATGTATTAAATGTTAAAACTGGCGTTTTTAGTTAAAAATCAGCATTTTTTACACCTCTAAGATATCCTTCCCGACCTGTCCCGACGGGTTTAAAAACAGTTTTTGCACCTTTAAGATAATCGTCTGGGTCAGCCCCGGCTGGTTCCAATCAGTCTCACAGCTCTTCTATCTCTTCTTCCACATCGATTTCGGGCACCTTGACTTTGGCGAGGTCCTTCCCCACCGTTTTCTTGATGAACTTGTCAACATCTTCCCAGCTGGCACGCATCAGGTAAACAAGGTAGAGCACTCCGTCAAAGCACTCGATTTTGTCACCTATTTCCAAGAGGCCGTCATAGTTTTCGCCTTCGTAGAGCAGGTTATCCTGCAGTTTTTCAAAGGCATCGTCTTCTTCGCCCATCAGCACGTCCAAAACAGAATGGTCCGTCTTGAATACCGTAGGCATACCTTCGCATTCCGAGATGCTAAAGAAAAAGCTTTCGCCCGATTTCGGCTTCAGTTCGACTTCGCCCACGAATATGGGAATGTCCGGGCCACCGCTAATCTGTTCAATGCGGGCGTTCATGATTTTCACCTTTTCCATAGCGTCTCTCCTTAAAAGGTTGTGCTCGTTCCGAGCGGTTCTATGGGTATATCGCTTTTAAAAAACGAAATGTCAATTTCGGGCGCCACCGACGAAAAAATCGGGGCTACGGCAGACGAACTAGCCCTGTTCGAAATGGAGGAGGAAGGGGGTTGACAGGTGGCGTTTGAGGATCAATAATCCCGATTTTAATGTTACGGAAATCAGTAACATTAGTCTCAAGGCCGCTGAACAGGCTCAATTGGGCTGGTCCGTGCGCCGCGAGCGTGGCAAACGCAATTACGATAATGTTCATAATGTGCATATGTATGCCTCCTGTTTTGATTGTTGATAATTTGTGATTTGTCCTTAAATCCCTCTATGGAAATGATTGCTATTTACAATAATCCCATACTTGCGCGTCTTTTCGGCCCAGACGCACATGATCCCGCGGATCAGAGCCTTCAACTCGGGCAGCTCCCTACGGGACTGATCAAGAACGAACTGCTTTTCCATGATTTCTTCGATTGTCATTTTAGTCTCCTTGTTTGGTGGTTTGTTTCGTACCCTCCCTGTATAGACCTGCTTGCGACCGTCCGCACCTGTGGCGTCCTCCCCCGACAGGCTCGGTGGTGCGCGACTTCTCTTGACAAGGACCACGCGAGGATGTATATTTAGTGAACAAGTGTGCAGACTCTATATTACGTGTTTTTTTAAGGAAGCTTTTATGAAAAGACAGACTTTGATTCTAATGCTTATGATGGTATTCTGTGCGGGAGGAACTTTCGCAGCTCCGAAGAAGGGAACCATGACAGACCCCCGAGATGGCAAGACGTACAAAACGGTGAAAATCGGCAAACAGACCTGGATGGCAGAGAACCTGAACTACTGGGTACGGGACAGCCACTGCTATGGCGACAGGAAAATTGATTTTCCTGTCGACGCTTATGCAGTAAAGGATTCTAACTGCGCCAAGTATGGTCGCTTATACACCTGGAATGCGGCCCTGAAGGCGTGCCCTACAGGCTGGCACCTGCCTAGTAAAAAGGAATTCGAGGTGTTAGCAAAGGCTGTAGGCGGCACACTAGGTAAGGACGGAGATCGCTGGAATGATGCGGGCAAAAAGTTGAAATCTGCCAGCAGTTGGATTAACAATGATGGTAAAGATCGCAGCGGTGATGACGCCTTCGGGTTCTCGGCGCTTCCTGCCGGTATCATGCAAGTCAACGAGGATTACGGCTTCAATGGCGCGTTCTTCTGGAGTTCTACAGAAAACCTTAACGGATTCGCGTACTTTATGCGCTTCTACTACGACTACGACGAGGCGTACCTATACGACAACGATAAGAACTATGGTTTCTCTGTTCGTTGCATCAAGGACTAGGTTGCCAACAGCACTGCAAGATCATCCCATAAAAAAACGAAGAATTGGAAGTCGGAAATTCCGACATCAAGTCGGCTTTAAAGTCACAAATTGTGACTTTAAACGATGAACACAAGAACGGGACCGCCGGGATGAGCGAAGAAGAAATCGAGGCCGAAATCAAGGCCGCGAGAGCCGAAAGGAAAAGTAAAAAGCCTCATTGAGGTCGCAAACTCTCTAAGGTCGGAAAAAACGACCTTAGAGAACGCTTTTCACTTATGCACAAACTCCAGTAGAGCCGTATAGTTTCCGCCATCGGCAGCATGCAAAGCATCTACGTAGCGCTTTCGTAAATCCGTTATGTCAACAAGGTTTCCGTCTCCCCAATAAAGGCGATCCTCGCCCATCTGTTGCATAAGCAGGTCTGCCATCAGTCTAGAGACACGACCGTTCCCATTAGGGAATGGATGTATCAACACCAACCGATGATGTAATCGAACAGCGATTTCCGTATGCGGAAAAGTCTCATTCGCCACCCAAAATTTCACATCGTCAAACAGGGCCTTCAACTTAACGGGAATTTGGTACGGAGCAACCCCGATATTGCGTTCAGTAGTTCTGTATTCACCAGCCCACTTCCACACCTGACCAAACATTTTCTTATGCAACTTCATCAAAAACGTATCGTTCAATATATCCTTGAGTTTGGCTGAAACAAGCCAAGTTTCCGCTTCGGATATGTTTCGCGTTTCAAGTTCGTTGAGTTCACTCCGCAACGTCACCCAGCGAGGCTTAAGTCCTTCTCGTTCTTCTGGAGTAAGTGGCGTAGAGTTGTCATCAGATGTGAAAATATCTGCCATTATTCATCCCATATTCGTTTTATGTTCTTTGTTATCATCTCGTTTGCAAGGTCATCTAATATATGCGGGTCCTTTGCCAACTGATCTTCAAGAGCCATATTTGCATTCACCTTGGTCAGGATTTGCGCGGCTTTTTTGCGAGCCTGTCTATCGATGGTTGCCTGTAGGGAATCCTTGGGTACAAAACCGTAAACGAAATCGCAGTCCATGCTTTGAGCGATTTTTTCCATTGTTGATATTTTGAGGTTCAATTCATTAGACTCCATCTTCGTTATGCGCGGTGACGAAACACCAAGGCGACTGGCCAGCTGTGATGCGGTCATTCCAAGAGCCTGCCGAACAGAAGAAACCCAGCTCAGCTTTCCGGTGACAGAGTTTCTCAGATGCTGCAAATCACCCATTTTTTGAGTTAAAGCCCTAAGCAACATTATACGTTGATCCATATTATTAACCTTTCTATTAAATTTTCACAAATAAATATAACACAAAGGTTAATAAAAAGCAATAAATTTTAACTTTTCTATTAAAATTTTAGTCCAAGACGGCCATGTTTTCTAGAATAATCTACCATATAGTGCTCCTTAAAAAAGAAAAAACATCCAAATTCATTTGGATGTCTGCGCACTACTTTACGGGCTTAAGTGGAATATAGAATTAGCCCCTAATTTGGCAAGGGCAAGCTTGTAAAAGATTTGTAAAAGCCACCTACCCCTCAACCCCTTCCAAGACCTTGTACAGTAGGGTGTACAAGGTCTTGGCTTCGGTGTCAGAGAGGTTCACGCAGCGGGACATGGACTTGGGGACGCTTGCAGCCTTGCGCTTGAGCGATTCACCTTGGTCGGTGAGGCTTACGGAAAGGCAGCGTTCGTCGGTTTGTTCGCGGGTGCGCTGGATGTAGCCCTTGGCTTCGAGCTTTTTCAGGAGCGGGGTGAGCGTGCCGGAATCGAGAAACAGCTTTTTGCCGAGTTCAGAGACGTTGCACTTTTTTTCTTCCCACAGCACGAGCATCACAATGTACTGCGTGTACGTGAGGTCGAGCGGTTCCAGGTACGGGGCGTAGCGGCGCGTGATTTCTTTGGACGCGGCATACAGCGGAAAGCACAGCTGGTTTTCGAGTTTTAGCTGGGGACAGTTCATGGGGGCTCCTAGAGCAGTTTCTCTACACAGGCGCGCACGGCGTCCATGTCGGCGGTGGGTTCGAAGCGCGCGACAACGTTGCCTTCGCGGTCGACCACGAACTTGGTGAAATTCCACTTGATGTCGGGATTTTTCTTGTAATCCTTGTCGATACTCTTGAGCAAGAGCGCCATGGCGGCGGCCTTTACGCCAAAACCGAAACCCTCAAAACCCTTCTGCGATTTCAGGTAGGTGTAGAGCGGCAGCTCGTCAGGGCCGTTCACATCGGACTTTTTCATTTGCGGGAATTCGGTGCCGTAATGGAGCGTGCAGAATTCGTGGATCTCGTCGTCGGTGCCGGGGGTCTGGCCCTTGAACTGGTTGCAGGGAATGTCGATGACTTCAAAGCCCTTGTCGTGAAAGTCGGAGTACATCTGTTCAATGGGCTTGTAGTGCGGGGTAAAGCCGCAACCGGTCGCCGTGTTCACGATGAGCATTACCTTGCCCTTGAAATTTGCGAGCGGGACCTGGTTGCCCTTGCCATCGGTGAGGGTGAAATCGTAGATGGTTGCCATGATGAGCCTCCGTTTTTGGGGGTGTTTTTGACGGTATTTCACCGCGTTTGATTGTATACAATTTAATTTTATAAAATTTATCGTCAAAAGTCAATAGGGTTAAGCAAAAAATAAGTTTAGGTCCACATTTTTTGCGAATTTTCTACATTTTCACCCATGAAACGTATCGAAGTCGTTGCAGGCATTATTTGCGACGGGGCGCCACATTCAGCGGGAACCCGATTCTTTGCCACGCAGCGCGGCTACGGCGAACAAAAAGACGGCTGGGAATTCCCGGGCGGCAAAATGGAGCCTGGCGAAACCCCGCAACAGGCACTTGCCCGCGAACTCAAGGAAGAGCTCGCCATCGACGTAAGCGTAGGCGACTTTATTTGCACGGTGGAATACGACTACCCCGCTTTTCACTTGACGATGCACTGCTTTTATTGCACCATCGCAGGCAACAAGGCGCCGGAACTCCTGGAGCACGAGGCGGCCCGCTGGCTCACCCGTGCAGAGCTGCATTCGGTGAACTGGCTCCCTGCCGATATCGAAGTCGTCAAGGCAATCGAAAGAACTGCCCAAAAGTAGCGAATCTCACAAAAGCGCGCTTTTAAACGGCTTTTACACAAAAAGAAATTTACCAACGTTGTTTTTTCACTCAACGAAAGTTATTATGCAAATATTGCCCATATTATAGGCCAATTATATATTAGAGCTAAAAGGAGTGATTATGAAGTCAATGAGGTTGCCCGCAATTGCAATTTCTGCAGTTTTGGGTTTTGTGGCTTGTTCCGACGACAAGGGAACGGATCCCAACGGTTCCGTTCCGCAGACTGATCCCTATGGCTATAATGTTCCCGGCAGCGAGATTCCGGGTGGCAATATCCCCGGTTACGAGAATCCCGGTAGCGAAATTCCTAGCGGCGATGTCCCCGGCACCGAGATTCCGGGAAATGAAAATCCTTACGGCGAGATTCCCGGCGGTGAAGTTCCGGGTGGTGAAAACCCCGGTGCAGAAATCCCGGGCGGAGATGTTCCGGGCAGCAACTTGCCTGGCGACGTTTCCAGTTCGAGCGCCCTGATTCCGGGCGACGATACCCCTATCCTTAGCTCCAGCAGCGTGGGCGGCACCGTGCCGGGTACTAATCCGGGCGGCGAATCCGGTGACGACGAAAACGACAACGAAGATTCCAGAACACTGGACGGCACGCAGATTCTCCTGAAGCTTTCTGGCACCTCGGCCACCGTCGAAAACAATAACGGCTGCGTCGAAGTTGCAGACAAAGCTGCAACAATTACCTGCCCGGGCGCCTACTACGTAACGGGCGAATCTTCTGACTTCCAGGTGGTCGTAAACACTCCGGCCGCTGAAAAAGAAGGCAACACCGGCATTTACCTCTACAATGCCACCTTGAAAAGCTCTAACGCCCCGATTCTCGTGAAGAACGCCGACAAGACGGTGATTCACTTGGTCAAGGGCACCACCAACGTGGTCGAAGATGGCAACGGCAATCATTTGTTCACCAAGATCAACGGCGCTCAGGACACCGCAAAGGCCGCGATTTACTCCCGCGACGACTTGAACATCAAGGGCGCAGGCACCTTGACCGTCAAGGGCAAATTCAGGAACGGTATCCAATGCAGCAACGATCTTAAAATCAAGAACGGCAACATCACTGTCGAAGCCGAAGAAAATGCCGTCAAGGGCAAGGGCAGCCTCCAGATTTCGGGCGGCACGCTGAACCTTACCGCCAAAAAAGGCGACGGCCTCGAAAGTGACGAATGCGAAGAAGTCAATGGCGAATGCAAGAACATCGTCGAAGGCAAGGGCATCATCGATATCAGGGGCGGCAATATCACCATCAAGGCCGGCGACGACGGTATCGACGCAGCCAACTACGTGATGATCAGCGATTCCACCGAAGCATCCAACGTCAAGGTGACTGCTACGGGCAAGGGACTTGTTGCCGAAAAGTATATCTATGTCAATGGCGGCACGCTCGACGTAAAATCCGAAGGCGATGACGCCCTGCACACCCACTGGCAAATCTATATGAACGGCGGCGATGTCACGATCAACGCAAAGGACGATGGCATCCATGCGGATTCTGCCCTGTACATGAAGGGTTCCACCATCAACGTAGTCACTGCTAATGAAGGTATTGAATCTTACAAGATTTTTGCTGAAGGTGGCATCACCTCGACATTCGCAACAAACGACGGTTGGAACGGTGCCGGTGGCCCGAAGGAAAACTCCGGTCAGTATGCAGCGTTTAGCGAAAGCGGTGGCCATATCGTCGTGAGCGGTGGCTACCACTACATCAGCGCAAAGGGCAACATGGTCGACGTATTCGATGCGAACGGCTCCGGAAAGATGACCGGCGGCGTGCTGATTCTCGAAATCACCGGCGAAAGCTACGAGAACATGGGCGGCTTCGGCGGCGGCTGGGGCGGTGGATTCCCCGGCGGTGGCGGCGGCATGGGCGGCGGTAGCGGCGGATGCTCCTCCAACATGGCAGGCGGCTTGATCGATACGGATGCCGGCTTCGAAATTACCGGAGGCGTACTCCTTGCATTCGGCAACTACTCCACGGACCTCCCCAAGTGCGCCACTGTTACCTACAACAACACCAGTTACTACGGCTCCGACAAGGCGGCATTCAAGCCCACCTACCAGGGTAACGCGATTATCTACGGCGGCGAAGTAACATCGGTTGCGCAGGTACAGACGAACGGCTGGACAGAAGTCAAGTTCCCCAACGGCGTAAGCTACATGCACAAGTAAAAAATCTGACGAACCGCATTTAGAACAAAAGTTTATGGGAAAACACAAGTGCCCGCCGGTAAAACCGGCGAGCACTTTTTTAGGAGGTATATAGGAAATTCTTTTGCGGATTCTTGTTGCGGTTCCTTAGAACTGTTCGAAGAACTTGTGGACTTCTTCGGGCACCCAAGTGCTTTCCCAGTTCCAACCCACGCCCATGTTACCGGTGTCGTGAGCAGTCCACTGGTGGTCACCCGGCCAGCTACACCACTTGACGGGGAAGCGTTCGTCGACCGTCGTGAAGTCGTAGCAGACGTGGCCCGTATTGCCGCTTACTTCCTTAGGCTTTTCGGAGCTAGCGTCGGTGAAGTCACCGTTCGCATCGGCCTTGCCGTTACGCTTCAGAATTCGCGGAAGAGCGCTATTCTTGGCACGATTGTAATCGCAGCGGCCATCGTTCACGCCATGAACGTTCATCCAGGCAATCGGCAGGTTCTTCATGTTGTTGCCTTCAGGCAGCCAGATGTTGTAATCAGCCACGGCGTAAGTAGCGGCAGCACGCACGCGACTCTGCATGTCTTGCATCAAGGAGTAGCTGAACATGGCGCCGTAGCTGAAGCCCGTAATGAACACGCGGCTCGTATCGATACAGTAGTTTTCGTTCAGAGTAGTAAGCGTCTGGGCGAAGAAGTCATGATCGCCTTGGCCCTTGTTCCACAGACCGCCAATGGCATCGAGCGAGACAAAGATGTAGTCGCCGTTCTTGTCGAGCACCTGCTGGCCGTAATACGGAGTGGGGTGGTCATAGTCGGCGTTGTGGTGCACGAAGTCTTCGCCGGAGCTACCGTAGCAGTGCAATGCGAAAAGCACCTTGTGTGGTTTCGTGTTGTCGTAGTTCTTGGGCAAGGTGATAAAGTATTTGCGGCTATCGCTGCCAACCTGTATCTGGAACTGGTCGCCGTTTTCGACGCTCTTGACCTTTTGCAACTTGGAATTGCTGCCACAGCCCTTACTCGGGGTGGGCGCATTACCGAGTGCGTAACCGAACTTGAAGGTTTCTTCGGTTGACTCTTCGTTCATCTTGATTGCGACGGTCGTATCGAGATTCGGGAGGAACACCTTTACGGTTTCGTAGCCTTCGAACGCGACACTCAAGGTATCCTTTTCGACGCCGTCGACCTTCATGAGTGCCTTGCCGCCTTGCTTAAAGGAGCCCGAATAGTTGCCTGTGGCGTTAAAGCGGATGGATTCTTGCGCCGAGCCGAGCTTGACGCGGGCCAGATAAGTGCCCTGCGACTTGATGACGGAATTCAGGTCCACCGAACCGGAACCTTGCAGCGTCTGCGCAAATACCTGGTTTCCGACCATGTCGAAAACTTTGACCTGCACCGGGGTGGCGCCACTTTGCGTAAAGTTCAAGACGCCATTGGCCAGGCTGAAGTTGCCGGCGCTACGAGCCGCGCTCAAATGGGACGATTCTTCCTTGAAGGTGAATTTGCCCTGGGCGTCAGTGGTGGTGGCCTTGTTCCTTTTGAGAAGCTTTACATCTGCACCTTGAATGGCGTTGCCGTCTTTAGTGGTGACAGTACCGTTTAAGGTATATGCAGACGACATTCCGCAAAATGCCAAGAGGCATGCAGCCGTAATTAGATTAGGCGCTTTCATAAACTTGTTGACTCCTTATTTGTTTGCTCCACAACAAGCACATCCTCTATAAAACTAATCTATAGCTAGGCCGAAATCGCATAGGGAAACGCTTTGCCCATGGACGATCCGTCTATAAAAATATGTTTACGTACGCTAAATTTGCCGAAAAACCTTTAATTTGTATCCAAACTTTTATTTCGGATGTAATAAAAATAAAAGTTGAAATTAAGATTTTTTTTTCTATATTTGGGCGCGCCAAATTAATTTGGAGGAAATATGAATAACAAAGTTCTTGCTACTGCCACGGTTGTGGTCTTATCAAGTTTCATTTCTAGTGCCTGGGCCGCAAGACCCGAAGGCGAGCCGACTTGCAGTTTTGTTGGTGGGGCATTTTATAAGTCCAATAACACCATGTATCTGGAATCGATCAACGACGAAAACGCAAAAGTCGAAGTCGATAACGTTGCCGCGAATTGCATCAACAACAGTGTAAGCGGCAACTTCAAAGTCATTGTTGAACGCAGCACGGCTCTGGCAGCAAACTCTACCATCACCTTGCCGGCAAACTACCAGTCCGCAAACGAATGCGTCGACTTGTACGAACCCATCAGCTACAACAAAGACGAAAACGGCATGTGGATCACCGCCGAAAAGCATGACATCGAAAATGGTGCCGCCCACAGACCCATGCTGATGATTACCAATACGGACAAAGATGAATGCAAGGGCATCAAGGAAATCGAATTCACGGCAACCGGCGTGAGCGTTTCTACGCAGACCTCTGTCGAACTCGCTTTAAGAAGCGACGTCAGCAATCAGGGCGACTGGCTCATGCGCGGCTCTTACAGCTTTATCCGCTGGGACAAGGACGACGCCGAATTGGGCAGTGTTTACGGCTATGCCGCCAAGACCAAGGACAAAGTCGAAGCCGGCCAGTTCACCAAGGTCGGTTCAGGCGCCTTTGTTCCGCCGCTGCGCGCTTACCTGGTTTACAAGGGTGACAAGGCTCTTCAAAAGTCCACTGAATCCGTTGCCTCCGCGCTGCCCGAAACGATCAACGTGAAGCTCATCGACAAGGGAAACGGCACAACCCGCCTTGCTCGCTGGAACATGGCCACGGGCGAAATCGTAAAGGTGAACGGTTGGTTCGATCTCAAGGGTCGCAAGCTGAACAGCAAGCCCCAAAACAAGGGCATGTTCATCGGCAACACCAAGGTCCAAAAGTAATTATTAAAGGTTGGTTATGGAAAAGAAAGAATACAAAGCACCGGAAATGGAAATCGTAGATTTCGAAGCTCAGGCATGCCTGCTCTCTGGCAGTAGCGACGATTGCGATGCCGAATACTGCGACGAACTCGGCTAAAAAAATGAATTAAAGCCATTTAAGGAACCGTCGGCATTGCCGGCGGTTTCTTTTTATTACATTTCCTTTGTACTAACAAGAGGAGTAAAATGAAGAGTTTCAAAATAATGGTTTCCGCAACAGCCCTGTTGGCAGCCCTTACAGGCTGCGGAGACGATTCCAGCGGCAAGGTAGTCGCCGTGATCGATTCCGACGGCCATAACGTCACGAACAAAAGCAGCTCCTCGGTGAGTGACAGCTTCGGATCCTCAATGAGAGAAAGCTTCAAGTCTTCGAGCAGTTCCGCAAAAGACGTTGACATCGACGATGAACCCATCGTTATCGATGACCCGGAAGATCTCAGGGACAATTACAAGCATGGCTACATCGGGTACATGAGCGACAGAAGCATCGACCTGATCCAAGGCGGAATCGTACGCACCTGGAAGCCCACCGAAAATGGCCTCGTGATGGTTTCTGTAGACACCCTCGACGGAGACGGGAAAGTCAAGCTGAACACCTCGCTGAGCGGCTTCAACCTGGTGGAAATGCAGAAAGACGACCTCTATTCCATGAGGTGGCTATTCTTCAGCGAAAACATGGAAACCGGAATATACGTAGCCAAGGAGGGCGTCGCCGTCACAGGTTACATCGCCAATAAAGGTGAGCCCGTCGCAGGCGCCAAGCTCACGATTCTGGACAGGGAAACGACCACTGACGTTGACGGAAGATTCACATTCGAAAACCTCCCCGACGGCGTCCACTTCATGACCGCAGAATACAACGGGGAATCCCGCATTTACCAGGTGCAGACCACCCGAACGGTACGATTCACCGAAGAACAGATTATCAACCGAATCCGCTGGGAATACGGCGTTTACACCCTCTTGGCCGATTATGAAGACTGGTCCAGCGGCCGCACCGTCGTAGGCAACACCTTCGGCCTGGTCGGCCCCACCTACTTCTTTACCGATTCCTCTTATGGCGGCAAGAGCCACTTTTATGGCAATGTGGAATTCGCCCATGCCGAAAAATTCAGGCAAGACGAGATGATGGGCGTTCACGTATACTTTAAAGCCGATATCGACGAAGAATTCGACAATCACTTCGCCCTGACCGGATTCATTCTCGGCGAAGACGAACGCGAACTCGGAGACGACAACTACGCCTATTTTGACATCAGCAAAGCCTCGGGACTTTCCTTTGCCGCCAAGGGATCCGGCATGCTGCTCGTGCAGATGGTCGTGCACAACAGCGACGGCAGCACCGATTACGTAACGCCTTCCGGCATCGAACTCACGGACGAATGGAGTAGCTACGAGTTCCCCTTCGAAGACGAATTTCGTTCCAAGCTGACGGCAGTAGAGGCCATCAACTTCGCCCTGATCGAAGATGGCGAACTCTACCTCGACAACGTGAGATTGGACGGAATTGTGCCCACCAAATGGCCACTTTTGGGCAAAAGGCTCTAATTTGAGCTAATTTCGCCGCCATTCCCCTTTTGCAAAATTGTCAATAAAATCTTATTTATCCCCCTTAAAAACCCCCTTTAAAGGGGGTATTTTTTATGGTGGTGTAATAGAACTAGAGGATGATAGTATGAACTTCAAGTGTCTTTCTATGGTTTTGATGGCGGCAGCCCTTGCGGATGCAGCAGTAAATTTGGGCGTAAGCCTCGGTGATAGCATCAAGCCGGTGACCCATGTGGCCACGGGTTCGCTTTATGGCCTTACCGAAACACTCCCGAGCAATATCGAAAAAGATGTCGCTCCCCTCAAGCCGAACGTTTTCCTTTCGCCGGCACGTAGCGGTAGCGGCCGCCAGCAGGGCATCGGTGGCGCATTCCTTGTGGCCCCACGTGTCGAAAGCATCGGTGCCAAGATCCAGATTCGCCTGGCCGACGTTTTGCCTGGCTGGCCTTACAAGTTCCAGAACATGGATCACTGGAAAAACGAAGTAAAATCTGTCATCAACGACAAGCTCAAATCGAACAACAAGAATTTTGACGGTTACGAGATCTGGAACGAACCGAACGATACGTGGAAATCGAGCATCGACTTCAATTCCGGTCTCTGGAAACAGACTTATGATCTGATTCGCCAGATGGACCCCGGTGCAAAAATTATCGGACCTTCTTATTCGTTCTATCACGCTTCGAAAATGGAAGAATTCGTTAAGTACTGTTCGCAAAACAACTGCATGCCCGATGTGGTCAGCTGGCACCAGTGGGGTAGCGGTGGCTTTGTGGGTTCTGTCGAAACTTACCGTAACCTCGAAAAGAAATACAACGTCAAGCCGCGCCCGCTGAGCATCAACGAATATTCTTCGACCGAACACAGCGAAGAAGGTTGCCCCGGAGTGTCCGTCCCGTTTATTGCCAAATTCGAACGCCACGGTGTCGAAAGCGCCATGATTTCTTGGTGGTTCGTACCGCTTCCGGGTCGCTTGGGTAGCTTGCTGACCTCGAACAACGAACGCGGTGGCGGCTGGTGGCTCTATAAGTGGTACGGCGACATGAGCGGCTACATGGCAAAGGTGACCCCGCCCAACGACAAGAGCGATGGCGTCGACGGCTTTGCCGCCCTCGACAAGAAGAAAGGCTTTGCAAGCATTGTACTCGGCGGTAACACCAAGGGCGATGTGAACGTGAATATTTCGGGTATTCCTTCGGCATTCGGCAACAAGGTGAATGTGACGGTGGAATACGTGGTCTGGGAAAACAAGGACAAGGCCGTGCCTTCGACAAATTTGGTGTCCGACAAGGAATACGACGTGAGCGACGGCAAGATTACGGTGCCGGTAAATATCACGAATACCAAGTACGGCTACCACATCAACATTACCTCCATTATTCCGCAGGCCCCGTACAAAGATGTGGCAGCAGCCATCCCCGGAAAAATTGAAATCGAAAATTACGACGTCGGCGGCTCCGGCAAGGCCTACCTCGACAAAGATGACGACAACAAGGGCGGCGAGTACCGCGACGATGCAGTCGATATCGTGAAAGCAGGCGATGGTTACGCCATCGGCTACACTCAAGAAGGCGAATGGTTGGAATACACCGTGAAGGTGGATCAGGACAAGGAATACGACCTCAGCATCCGTTACGCCACCTCTTCGGAGAATACAGGCATCAAGCTCTATGTCGATGACAAAACCGTCCTTGAAAACGTCACGTTCCCTCAAGGCGCCGACTGGGATACCTATACGGTTCTCGAAGCAGGCAAGGTAACGCTTTCTGAAGGTGAACACGTGCTTAAGGTGGAAATTGTCGGAAACTACGTAAACATCGATTGGCTGAATTTCGCTGATCCCTCGACGACAGCGATCGCCGCTCGCGGGCTGCAAACGGAATCGCTGCAATTCACGCCGCAAAAGCCGACCACCTACAACGTGTTCGATATGCAGGGCCGCCTCGTGGCAAAGTTCATAGCTTTAAGCGCCCAGGAACTGCAAGCGAAAACGGCCGCAGCCGTCAAGCGTTCGGGCACTTATTTGGTAAAGCCGCAAACGGGCAGGCAAATGCACCGCGTTACGGTCAAGTAGAAATTTCAGGTAAAACTACCCGACAATGACTTTGTAGAATTCAAGGAACTGCGCGGGGGACAATTCCTCGGCGCGGACCGTGGTGGGATAATCCAGGAGCTCGATAGCTTCCTGGATTTTCTTTTTGTCGTAAGCGCGGCCGAACGAGTTGGCGAGCGTCTTGCGCTTTTGAGTGAAGGCGGCGCGCACGAAGTCGAAGAAGCCCTCGGGAGCCTGCAAGGCATCAGCCTTGGGCGTCAAAAGCATCGTAGCGCTATCGACATTCGGGCGGGGCGTGAAATGCTCCGGCCCGATCTTGCGGAGAATCTGCGTATCAGCGTAAGCGGACACTAAAACAGAAAGGCTGCCGTAATTACTGCTGCAGGGGCTTGCACAGATGCGTTCGGCAACTTCGAGCTGCACCATTCCCATAAAGCCCTTGGTCAGGTGCAGTTTCGGCATCAGGCCCGCGATAATCGCCGTAGAAACATTGTAAGGCAAGTTTCCCGTGACCCAGGGCTTTTCGTGAGCATCCAGGAACGCCTGCAAGTCGAACTTCAAGAAGTCAATATTTTCAATATGGAAATTCTCGCGGCCCTGGAACTTTTGTTGCAAAAATTCCACACACTGCTCGTCGATCTCGACGGCAGTGAGTTGCACGTCGCGCTCCAGCAAATGTTCCGTCAGCGCGCCGTGCCCAGGGCCAATCTCAAGTACCCATTCGCCTGCATCCGCCGGCAAATCCCCCGCAATCATCTGCGCGGTAGGTACATCCAAAAAGTTCTGGCCAAATTTGCGGCGGCGAGCTCTATCCATAAAATCAAATACTCACTAGAAGTTGATGAACATGCCAATCGAAGTCATGACTTCGTCAGTCGAGGAGAATGCCCCGAAGGGATTGCTCAGGAACTGCTTGGTAAAGGCGACTTCCAAGGCGGCCATTTCGTATTCCAGGCGCATACCCACATTCGCCGTGGTTATACCCGAAGAAATATCCATGGACTTGGTAGACTCATTGTTGATGTAGGAATCCCTGTAACGGAACAGATCCCACTGGTGAGAAGCGCTACCGTAAGCGACCACGTGGCTACCCAGCATCACTTCGCCCAAAATGTTGGGAGTTGCAACCAAGGCGTATTCATTATGCCTGCTGCACACCTTCTTGATGCGGTCGTAGCTGGCCATGGGGGCTGTCATATTCAGGCCCATGAACACGCGGGCTTTTTCGTGACTCAAAATGGCGCCGCCGAAATTGAATTCAGGCACCACTTCTACGCGTGTCGTAGAATCGGTCGTGTGAGCTTTCGTTGTCGCAAGGTAATACTTGCCGCCCTGTTCAAATATGCTCTTTTCGGTCACCGTGCTCTTGGAATTGTAACGGAACACGCTCAAGCCCGCACTCCAAGAAATCCTTCCCGGCTTCGAAACCATGAACCGGCCTCCCAAATTCCAAGCGTCCGATTCGATTTCCGTATTGCTACCCGTAATCGAGCCTTCACCTTCCGGATGTTCGTAAGCCAGACGAAGAGCCATATCCAAGCCAGCAAGCCTTGCAGACACGGTTCCGCCCAAAGCGGATCCGGCCGCTGTCGTCTTCACGGTTTCTTCGGCGCCCGTATTGTCGTCATCGACATAGCTCCACTTTTTGCCCACGGCAGCCTGCAACATCACGCCAAAGTTTTCCTTGGCCAAACCTGCAGTCACAAGCGCCAAGTCATTGTTGTTGTTGAAGGCGAAGAAGTAAGTCATGTCCTGTCCAAAAGAAACGACACCTTCCTGCTCGACGGGTTCAAAATAGGCAAAGCGACGATTGAACATCTTGTGGGGAATAGACATTTCGCCACCCACTGTCGCGGCAGCAGCTTCGTTTGCAACCGGGTTGTAGGAGTTGCCATGCAAAATATTGTCCAGCGGACTTGCGACAGGTTCGTTCGCCTTTGCCGCAGGAACCGTATCCACCTTAACAGCGGGAGTATCCACCGCTGCAACAAGAGGCAACGTATCGACAGGGGCAATGGAATCTACCTGAGGCTTTGCGGTATCGGGGGCAGCCACAGCCATCACCTCTTCGGTCTTCACGGAATCGGCAACCGGCGTCACCGTAGAATCAACAACCGAGACAACTGTGGAATCTGCCACAGGCGCCGTCGAATCGGCTACCGCTTCTGCAACCGCTTCGCGATTTTCTTCAATCATCTCCGGTTCTGCATTCTGGGCCGTAAAATCTACGACAGCGGAATCTGCAGGAACAATTTCAGGTGCGACCACCTCGGGCGTTTCTGCCACGGGCTGGGCTTGCGTAGAATCCGGCACCGGCGAAGAAACCGGAGCCACTTCCGCCTGCGCCAAGGCGCTCACCGAAGCGAATGCTGCAACTGTAATGACGCGTTTTGCAATATTCATATTTCCCCCTTGCAAGTTACTGCAATCTTGCCTTTACCAACTTGTACAAATCCGCGAAAACTTCTTCGGGAGTGCGGTCTGCATCGATAGCTGCAACGCAGTCGCTGTAGTCGCGGGCCGCGGCAAGATACCCCTTGCGCACCCTCTCGAAAAAATCAGCTTTTTCACTCTCCAGTCGATCGGGTGCCTCGCCCCGCTTCGCGGTGCGCGCGCGTCCCCGCTGCACGTCAATGTCAAGCACCACGGTCAGCTCCGGAAAACATCCGTCGCAAGTGATTTCCGTCAGGCGCTGCACAAGGTCTGCACCCAAGCCGCGGGCATAACCCTGGTAAGCAAAAGTGCTCCATGCGAATCTGTCGGCAATCACGATTTTACCTGCATCGAGCACGGGCTGGATAATTTCAGCAATCACCTGGGCGCGTGCAGCATTGTACAACAAGAGTTCCGTCTTGTCGCTCATAATTCCCTTGAAGCTTGTATCCAAAAGAATTTCGCGCACACGTTCCGAAATCTTTGCACCGCCCGGTTCGCGCAGCTTTACTACGGAATACCCTTCTTTCGTAAGGGCATCGATCAGCATATCGATTTGGGTCGTTTTACCCGAACCGTCGATACCTTCTAAACTAAAAAAATGTTTTGCCGTTTTCATAGTAGTTTTTCTTGTACTTCAAAAAGTTAGAAAAAATTTATACTATTCCAAGAAAATGCTATCTTTACTTCGCTTTTTGCAACTTACGGAGTTTTTTATGCCATCAGAAAATGCGATTATAGAACGTGCCGAAATGTATTTGCGTAAGCTTTCTTGCGGAATCAACCCGCTGACAGACGAAATTCTGCCCGAAGGCGACTCCTGCAAGCAGGAACGAATCAGCAAGTGCCTCGCCTATGTCGCCTCCCTGTTGCAGCAGCAATTGAACCACGACCATGTGGCCCCGATTCCGACCGAGCAGCCCCGCGCCGCAAAACGCGCCGCGAAGCCCGCCATGCAAGATTTGGCCATCGACGCCGAAACCCTGAAGGGCTACCGCTTCTTCGATTACCCGGTTTCGATTTCCCGCGTGGTGCGCAATGTGAACGAACTTTTGCCCAAGAACATGAACCACCTGCTTTATGCCGACGTGGCAAACTTCTTGGTGCAAGAAGGCATTCTCGAGAGGCAGAACACCGAAAGCGGAACCGACGCCAACCTGCCCACCGCCAAGGGTGAATCTTACGGATTCGAAAAGGGCGAATCGGACCTGCGCGGCCACCACAATATTTATACGCAGTGCTGGCAACAGGCGCAGCAGTTCATTTTGGACAACATTCAAAAGTGCGTCGACATTGCAAACGAACGCTTTGCCAAGCGCAAGGCCAACCAGGCTCAAGATTTTCAAGACGACCAGGAATACGCTCCGAAGCGCGTGCAAAGGGAAAAATTCCACCTGACCGCCGAGCAGCTGGCCGACTACCCCGCCGAAGACACACCCGTGCCCGTGAGCGAAATCGCACGCCGCCTGAACACCCTTGTTGGCGAGAACATGGAACGCATCTACTACAAAGTCATTCGCGACTGGTACGTGGAACAGGGCTACCTTGAATTCAAGACATCACCCGAAGGCCGCAGCGCATTCCTGCCCACCGAAAAAGGCGCCATGAGCGGACTCTTCGTGGAATCCCGCACCGGCAAAGACGGCGAACTCTACGACGTAGTGATGTACGATGCCAAGGCCCAGAAGCTTTACCTGGACACCTTGGCTCAAAGCGCCGCCCCGCAAGCATAACAATATGTCATGCCCGTCACCGAACGAGCATCTCCTTTTTAAATAAAAAACGCCCGGAACCTTTTAGATTCAGGGCGTTAATTTATTTTAAACGCAGTCGCTTTTTAATTACGATTACTCCAAGTCCTTGCCGTGGCACTTCTTGTACTTGAGGCCGGAACCGCACCAGCACGGGTCATTGCGGCCGAGCTTCGGAGCCTGCTGCTGGGCGCGGCGGCGTGCAGCGGCGAGCATGGCGGGGTTCACCTGGCGAGTACCCGGAAGCGCAGACTGCGGCATCGGTTTTGCTTCCTGCTGTTCTTCAGAAATCGCATTCGTTTCAGAAGTAGCAGCCTGGCCAGCGAGACCGGCAGGCTTTGCACCTTCGGCGCTCATCTGTTCGGCAGGTTCAGCGGCGCTTTCTTCAGCCGGAGCTTCTGCATTTTCGGCAGGAGCATTGTTAGCGGCGTTCTGAGCGGCAGCGGCCTGAGCTTCTTCGAGAGCCTTCTTTTCGGCTTCGATCTGTTCCTTGCTCTTAAGCTGCAACTGATCCGGAGAAACAGTCACGCCGTTCGGGAGCGTAATGCGAATGTTCAAGATGCGGAGAGCCGTAAGGGTTGCAATCTTTTCCATGCAGCCTTCGAACAGCTTGTAACCTTCGTTCTTGTAAACCATCAGCGGATCCTTCTGGGCGTATCCGTGGAAGCGGATAGAATCCTTCAGCTGGTCCATGGCGTACAAGTGTTCCTTCCACACCTGGTCAATGGTCATCAACAAGAAGCGGCGTTCAATCTGGCGGAAGTCGGCTTCCGGAATAATCTTCGTGAGCTTGTCGTAGCGGGCCTTGCACATGTCGATGATTTCATCGAGCACCTGTTCCGGCGTCTTGCTCATGGCATCTTCGAGCGTGAGGCTGTATTCCATGCCCAAGCTACGCTGCAAGTCAATGTGCAGGCCTTCCAGGTTCCAGGCTTCGGCATAAGTCTTGGCCGGAATGTATTGAGACACCTTAATGTCGCAGGCATCTTCAATACGGTTCATGATTTCTTCGCTGATGTCTTCGCCGTTCAGAATGCGGCGGCGCAGGCCGTAAATCACCTTACGCTGTTCATTCATCACGTTATCGTAGTCGAGCAAGTGCTTACGAATGTCGAAGCTCTGGCCTTCCACGCGGCGCTGGGCACCACGAATCGAGCGGCTTACGATCGGGTGGGTAATCACTTCGTCTTCACCCACGCCAAAGCGGCTCATCAAGTTCTTCACGCTGTCGCCACCGAAGATACGCATCAGGTTATCGTCGAGGCTAAGGAAGTACTGGCTGGAACCCGGGTCGCCCTGACGGCCGGAACGACCACGCAGCTGGTTGTCGATACGGCGAGATTCATGACGTTCGGTACCGAGCACATGCAAACCGCCGAGTTCGGTAACACCGGGGCCAAGGGCAATGTCGGTACCACGACCGGCCATGTTCGTTGCAATCGTCACCTTGTCCTTATGACCGGCGTACTGAATGATTTCAGCTTCGCGGCCATGGTTCTTGGCGTTCAACACTTCGTGCGGAATGCCTTCCTTTTCCAAAAGGCCGTGCAGCTTTTCGGACTTTTCGATAGAAGCCGTACCCACGAGGAGCGGCTGGCCCTTGGAATGGCGTTCCTTGATTTCGGCCACAATGGCGCGCCACTTGGCATCTTCAGACTTGTAGACCAGGTCCTGAAGGTCCTTACGGATGCAGGGCTTATTGGTCGGAATCACCCAAGTGTTCATGTTGTAAATCTTGATGAATTCCGTAGCTTCGGTTTCGGCGGTACCCGTCATACCCGAAAGCTTCTTATACATGCGGAAGTAGTTCTGGAACGTAATCGTTGCAAGCGTCTGGTTTTCGCGACGGATCTGCACGTTTTCCTTGGCTTCGATTGCCTGGTGCATACCGTTGCTATAGCGGCGGCCTTCCATGAGGCGGCCCGTGTTTTCGTCAACGATGATGATTTCGGTATCGCGAACGATGTAGTCCACGTCCTTTTCATAAAGGTACCAGGCCTTCAGAGCGTTATCCAAGAAGTGCACCCAGTCGGCATGTTCGCCGTACAGGTTCGTGATGTGCATGAGTTCCTGAATGTGGTTCACACCCTTTTCGGTCAGCTGGATGTTCTTGTCCTTTTCGTCGACCGAGAAGTCCTTGTTCTTAATAAGCTGCTTGGCGATTTCGTTTGCCTTGGCGTACTTTTCAGTAGCGTCTTCGGCCGGGCCACTAATAATAAGCGGCGTACGAGCTTCGTCAATCAAAATGGAGTCGACTTCGTCAACAATACAGAAGTTCAGTTCACGCTGCACCAGCTGGTTGGGTTCCACAGCCATGTTGTCGCGCAGGTAGTCAAAGCCGAATTCGTTGTTGGTACCGTAGGTCACGTCGCTGTTGTAGCTCACGCGGCGTTCTTCGGGAGAAAGGCCGTTCACAATCAGGCCCACCGTGAGTCCCAAGAACTTATAGACCATACCCATCTGCTTGGCGTCACGGCCAGCGAGGTAGTCGTTCACGGTCACCACATGCACACCGTGGCCAGAAAGACCGTTCAAGTAAACCGGAAGAGCTGCGGCAAGCGTCTTACCTTCACCCGTCGCCATTTCGGCGATAGCGCCTTCATGCAGCACCAAGCCACCGATCATCTGCACGTCGAAAGGCATCATACGGAACGGCTTCACCGATTCGGGGTAAAGTTCGCGGACCTTGGCGTACACAGAAGCGGGCAGGTAGACTTCCCATTCGTTCTTGCCGGCGGCAAGTTCAGCCTTCGCGGCATTCACCGATTCCTGGAGTTCCGGGCCCAGGCGGCTAAAGTCAAAGTTGTTTTCCGGCTTGAAGATATTGAAGATACCCAGGCGGCGGTCGCAAGCTTCTTGGCAAACGGCAAAGGCTTCGACCTTGATATCCTCAAGGGTAGCACCGTTCTTGAGCTTTTCGCGGAATTCCGCACTCTTTGCGGCAAGGGCGGCGTCATCCAGAGCTTCAAGGGCTTCGCGGGCCTTGTGGATTTGGGCAATCACCGGGCGCAGCTGCTTGACCTTACGTTCGTGAGGGGTACCAAAGATCTTGTGAAGAACGGTATCGACTATACTCATCTTTTTCCTTTTTACGGCCGAGGGCGCTGCCCGCGGACACTGATTAAAAATTTACGGGGAGAATTTAGCAAATTGCATGCCAATTCAAAATCGTTTAGTCTTGAAACAGGGGCCTATTGCCGAGTCTATCGCAGAATCTGGGCCAGCATCGCCTTGCAACCCTCGTTTACATCGTCCCAAGTTGCCACAAAATCGCCTGTATACCAGGGGTCAGCCACGTCGCGACTCTTGCCCACCCAATCCATCAAGAGTGAGACCTTGCGATTATTTTTGGCATCTCTACTTGAAACGCCCGCGCCACCTGTTTCACGAGCGTACACATCGGCCGGCAAAATCCAGCGCAAGTTGCGCAAATTGTTACGGTCCATGAGCACAATGTAGTCGTAATACTCGTAGTCGCGAACCGTCATCTGGCGTGCCGTCTTTCCACTGCAATCGATCCCGTGCGTGGCAAGCATACGGCGAGCAGGCGGGTAAACAGGATTCCCGATTTCTTCGGTGCTCGTCGCGGCACTTGCGATTTCGAATTCTATATCTTTCAACTGGGACTGCGCCGCCCCCTGTTGTAATTCAGCGGGCAATGTGGCGGGCAAATCCCGTACCAACTTTTTCATCACAAATTCAGCCATCGGGCTTCGGCAAATGTTCCCGTGGCACACAAACAGAATCTTGATTTTCATAAGGCGAAAAATAGTATTTTTGTGTTCATGAAAAAGCTCGCAAGCAAAGCCATTCGAACCCGCGTCACCCACGAATTCCCGGCCCTATACGACCGCGAATCCCGCGTGCTGCTGCTCGGCTCCATACCCTCGCCCAAGTCGCGCGAGATGGCATTTTACTACGGGCACCCGCAAAATAGGTTCTGGAAGGTGATGGCAACCGTTCTCGGCGAAAGCGTGCCCGAAACCATCGCACAAAAGAAGGCCATGCTCAAAAAGCATCACGTGGCCCTGTGGGATGTTCTGGACAGCTGCACCATCGTAGGCGCAAGCGACACCAGCATCGAAGACCCCGTTGTGAACAACATAAAAGAGCTCGTAAAAAAGTCCAAAGTCACACGTATCTTCTGCACCGGCGCCACCGCCCACAAACTGTACCAGAAACTCTGTGCCCAAGACGTCAGAATAGATGCGGTCAAGCTCCCCTCTACCTCGCCCGCCAACTGCGCCGTATCACTCGAAAAATTGGTCGAGGCGTACAAGGTGATTCTAGAATAAATCCCGCCGCCTAAAAACCGCTACCGGTTCCAGCCGTTATGCCCCTCGCCGTAATACAGCGCGGCATCTTCAGGCCCGAAATCATCCACCTCGGAATCACGCGGCGAAAGCCACCCACGCATCTTGCGGATGCGAGCCTTGCGCTCTTCGGCAGCCTTGTCAGCGGTTGCACGGTTCGCAACAGGGGCTGCGGCAAGATTCGTGCCACTTTCATTGTGTTTTTCGTCAAGTGAATCGGCCATACGTTAAAAAGATAGTTTAATACCAGCCAAAAAAGATTATTTTAAAGGTATGAGTATGAAAATCCACCACATCCTCGCCGTAGCGTTCTCCGCGGCTTCGCTTACTCAAGTGCCTGCCTTCGCGCAAACGGCCTCCGACACCGTCTCGTTCGTGAACTTCGAGAACCGCGAAGTCGGCGTGTACGGCAATGCTGAGGCCAAAGAAGACTTCAAGCGCAACGATTACGATAAAAGCTGGTGGTACGCCATGGACAAGAACAATGGCGAAAACTCCAAGGTTGTGTACGACGGCGAGGAACACGGCAACGTACTGCAGCTCAAGTACCCCAAGGGCTGCGTAGGCCCGAACGACAACGACACGCCCGCCTGCGCCGCGCAAATCATCCAACCGCTCGTGAAAACCGCCGACACCATGTGGAGCGCCTACGACATATTCTTCGAAGACGGATTCGAGTTCCAGCTCGGCGGCAAGCTCCCCGGACTATGCGGCGGCAAGTGCTACACCGGCAACGCCATGCCCGAAACCGGCGACGGCTGGAGCGCGCGCATCATGTGGCGTAAAGACGGCAACGCCGTGCAGCTCATCTACTTCATGGGGCAAGAGTCCGTATACGGCGACGATTTCAAGTGGGACTTGAACGGCACCATCCCGCAAAAACAGTTCACCACCGGCACCTGGCACCGCATTGTAAACAAAGTAAGCATGAACACCATCGCCTCTCCCGGCAACGGCGACAAGAATGGCCGCGTGCAGACCTGGCTTGACGGAGAACTCGCGCTAGATGTGGATACCCTCAGGCTCCGCGACTACGACACCGTGAAAGTCGACAAGTTCTACCTCTCCACCTTCCACGGCGGAAGCAGCGCCGAATGGGCCCCCACCCACGACTGCTACATACGATTTGACAACTTTACGGTTTCGACGGATTCTATCGCGATCTCCAAGCCCGCGCCGAATGGTGGTGAAACCGACTACATCCGCGCGCGACCCCTATTCCGCGCGAACGCGATGCCGGCCAAGGTGTTCCGTGTCGATGGCACGACGGTCGGCACCCACAGGGCGAATTACGAAGTGAAGGTCGGGAGATAAAAGTCACCCTCTACATAATTTGCGCACATCAAAGACAAGCCCCTCACTAAACGGATCACCGCCATTTGCTGCGATGAATTTCGCATGAGGGATATCCGTCCTGTATGTCCACGGAATAGAATCGCCATCATCCGTGAACGCGTCTTTAGCATGCCATAAAGCAGAAATGTTATTCTTCTTTCCGGCGCCACGCTCCAATTTCCATTTTCCCTTTATACGTTTTAAGTGGAATTTTCCGCCTTCGAAACAATCACCTTCAGCAAAAATAGCACCTTCTAATTCAATCACATCGTCCGAATAACCCGTGACAACCACTAGCCCGTTTCGTTTCGCGCAAGCAGTTTCAACATCCGACAAGCCTTCGGAAAAATCGCGCATGCTAAGAATTTTGGCAAACTGTTCCGCAGAAAATGTTCGAGTTTTCATCCATAAAACATAATCCACGATTCGCTTGTCTTTCTTACCGAAGTAGCCCATTGTCTTTTCTGCAATAACATTTAAGTCATCGCAAACGCTGGATACACCTTCTAAAAAAAGATGTATCTCGTTGATTTTGTTGTTAATCATATTATTTCTCCTTGTTGATGGTTTTCTTCGATGATTTCCCAATATCCCTTTGTGTCACTACCTATTCGCTTGATGAATTTATCTCGCAAAAGCGCTATGTGATATTTCACGGTACGGGGAGAAACATCCATTTTTTCGCTCAGTTCTTCGATAGTGGCATACGGATTAGTCACAATCGCCAAATATGTTCTCTGGGCAATCTCAGGGCAATTTGGCGGCAAAATCAAGTCATTCTCAGGGCAATTTTCGCTATTTCTCTGGGCAATTTCAACGTTTTCTGGGCAATTATCACTTGTTCTCTGGGCAATCTCAGCCAATTTTAGCACTGTTATCGTTCTTTCAAGCGATATTTTTTGTGTATATTCGGGCTTAAGACCAAACTCTTTTTCCCACACAGAAAAAACTCCGGGGATTCCGCTCCCCGCCCGTTCACCGATATCGATCATAGAGAACATCTTAAGAATGGTGGCATTGCGTGGATCGGAAGTTCCACCGCTTATGGCTTCTTTTATGCTAAGCCTGAACATTCCCGGATTTTCAAAAACAAAGTAATCCTTGTATTTTTTGATAACAACGCCAGCGCGGCCATAATAATCCGCATTCGCAAGTGTATTCAAAAGAATTTCTCGAATAGCCTTGTGAACAGGGGTGTCATCAACCCTATAAATCCCCTCAAGTTTGAATGGTCTCTTTATGTCTTCAGACAATTTATTTACGGTCTTGAAGAAAAAATCAAATACATTACCGCTCCATTCTCCCGAGCTTGAAACAAAGCGGTCCGACCATCTTGTCGTTTCATCAAAATGCTCCTGATAATCCAGGAAATAAAGCGGGTACTCATACACGATTTCCGACTCGTACCCGAACATCAACAAGCCAGCTGCAGTCGGGTAAACCATTCCATCGTCTTGGTTTATTCTTGCGGCACCTATCTTTTTCAGGAATTCTATATCGGGAAGATAATTCCAAACATGACCATCGTGAGACAAACGAAACCTTTGCCTGTAGTGGGTGATAGTTTCTTTGCTAAGTGAATCTAGGTCAACTTCTTTTACGATTTTACAATCTTGGCTTATATGGCCGGCATCGCGGTAAAGAGAGCCTACTTCTTCCCTTGAACAAAGGTAATCGCCTTCGCCGTTTCGCCTAAACGTCCCTGTAAACATATCCGTTCCCTTGAAAACAGGGCGATATATTCGATCGGCTCTAGGAACAGTAATCCAGAAAACTTTCTTTCCGTTAATATCCTTTATTTCAACATTATTGTTACCTAGGATATTAATGTTTACGACATTTTTATTGTTCACATTATCCCAAAACAATTTTTCCATACGCTCAGGATTCTCTACGCCTTCTATGGTAAACGTGTGATCCCTATTTTCCTTTACACCGAGGAGAATCAGACCCCCATCGGTATTTGCAAACGAGGAATAGGTTTCCCAAAGACTTTTGGGGAAACCGCCCTTGGCAAGCTTAGCTTCGAAGCGATTGCCTTCTCTGAACGAGTCGATATTGAAGTCTTTTAATAAATCTCCCATCGTATTCTCCATTGCGAGATTACACGGCAAACGCGCAAACACGCCGAAAGAACGGCGCACCTTGCACAGTTATGTTTTTATTATGGGGATGATCTTGTAATCCTGTTGGCGGGGGCTTTCCCCGGCTAAATTCTAACCCAACAGGACCATCAAGAAGGTTGATGGGCCCCGCCGCGAATGCACGTACGGACCGAATGGTCTATGTCGACTGTCGCGGGGATTATCGAATTACATTTGTAATATAAATAAACTGGTTGGCGCTGTCAAGGTGGGGAGATAGGCTTTCAACAGCTTCTTTCAGGACTGAATTTAATACCAAATATAGTCTTTCTTAGTCAAGAAGGGCAAGCTATTTTCAAAAAAGGGGGAAGCCTCCCCCTGTCTGCAGCCCCGCTTCACCGGGTCTTCCGCCATCCCCTCGCCTAAGGGCGATGCCCTTAAGAACCCTGGAATTAAACAAAATGCGGACGAAAATTTCGATCGCAAAATTAATGTCGGAATAAATTTTCCTCCCTATATGTCATTATTTGTCGCAGTTGGAGATTATATTTCATATAGATAAGGAGGTCATCATGGGCATAAAAGTCATCCACGTGGACAGAGAAAACTTCAAGACGATCTACAAACTGCAAGTTTATGAAATCGTCGGCCTTTCAACGCCCAAGTACCGCCTCGACGAAGACGGGCGCCCCAAAGATTATCGCAACAAGCCCGGATTCTGCATATTCGGGACAGACGCCGGCTACTTCGAGACGCTCGCCGAAGCCGAGAAGCACATCAAGCGGATTGCCGCCCAAGGCGACTGGGACCTCTACGGCTTTGTCGTCAGCGAACGGCCGCTCGGCCACATTATCTCGGGCATGAGGGACATATCCACCAGGCGCTACCTGAAAGACGGCACCCTCTGGCAAGTAAGCAGCACCTCGGGCGTATGCCGTTGCGACGGGAAGAACATGGAACTGGGCGACACCGGCTTTTACGGCAGAGATCCCGAAACCATCCGCTTCAAGGAAGGCGACATCGTAGAAATCGCGAACGATGAATTCGTGGAACTCGCAATCGTCTGGCAAACGCCCGCCACCAAGGAGCAGATGAAACCCATCTGGAATGCACTCCGCGGACCAACCGGCGAAAAATTCCCGGACAACTACCCGGACATACTCGACGACCACTATGTCGTCGCCATCCTCAACCCCCTAGACGCAGACTTCTTCTGCATTAGAACCGACATACCCCCCACAGTCGACGTGCTGCCGCCCTCGCAGCCCGTATCCAAGACACTCGCCGCCAAACTCCGCAAGGCGCTACGGCAAACCAAAAAAGAGGAATGCCCCGAGAATTATGTCCCGAAAGTAGAGGACTTCATCTAACGCAATTGAGTATATTAGAATCCAGACGCCAAGGAGATCTCGCGATGACTCAAAAACTCTGGAACAAATGCAAGAAGTGCGGCTGCGACAAGCCCGAAGACACCGAAAAACTTTGCGAGCAATGCAAGGCAAAGCGGAACCAATTCTGGAGCGACCTCAAGAAAGTCGGCGGCGTAGCCGCTGGCGCCCTACTGGTGGTAATCGCTGGCGGGAAGATGAGGAAGAAATAATTTAAAACTGATTGCTCGTGAGATGGAATCCGCACCCTTTGGGGCATGGGTAAACGCGTAGCGGAATTCCTATTTCTTTAGAACGATATTCCGCGACAATTTGCGCTTCACCCTCCGTTGAATAAAGCATCTTCCTTTTTCCATCTTTTCCGCAACAAGTGCATTCTTCATTTGCAGGAATCGAACCGTCCACATCCTTCGCCAACTTCGTTATTTTTCGCTTCAATTCCTTTGATTTAGATGCTTTAATCTTTTGAGACTTTTGTTCCGAAACCCATTGATTCACCTTCTTCGAAACATACTCGGCATCGGCACGCTTTTGTCGCTCTTTTGCAATAAAAGCCTTGATCTTATTTGAAGCCTGCTCATAGAACTCGTCAAAAACTTTTCTCTGCTGTTTTAATTGCTTGTAGTAAGACGACCTTTTAAATTCACTGATATCACTTACTTCTACAAGTAACTTGCTTTTATCGTCAATCCATTTTTGAAGGGCATCCTTCGTTTTGCTCGCATTAATATAATCTGACAGAGCCCAAGAAACACGCTGCAACAAATCGTTACATAAACGATTACGTTCAGCGGCAAGGGCCTTGCGGCGTTCAAAGAATTTGCGAATGAAGGAGAACATGCCGGTTTACTTTTTAGGTAGTGTAACGAAAATTGTACGATTTTTTCAACACATCAATCATTTCTTTTTGATGCTTTTGTATCTCGTCAACATTCCATTTTTCAATTTGATAGATTTTAAGCATCTTTAAACTTTCTACGGAACCTGCCATTGAACCTGAAACAAATGCCTTAACGTGTCCCTGCTTTTCTTCATACGGCTTATTTAGCAATAACGAATTCTGACCGGACGAAATCATGGCTAAGTTACCAAAGCAATGAAGGAACCTTCCATTTTCTGAATTCCATTTCATTGCACTACCTCCTATTGGATTCTGTGGGGCAATGTGTTCTATTGACCGATTTCGCCTAAAAGCATAGTTTTCTGCCACAGTTCTATCTTCCAAAGCATTAAAATAAACTTCTCTATTTTCCCACAAATAATAATCCAAACGCCAAAACCAATATCTGTCAATATTTTGATATGACAAGGCATCTTCACTTGGGACTCCTTTATGCTCATCAATATCATTATCAATTTGTTTCAGTTTATTCAAAAAATCAACCGGACTAATAGGACGCTCAGAAGATTCAATATACTCCAATGCGGGACTTAGCCAGCGATAATACGTAACCGGGGTAGAAGACACAAAAAGCATTGATTGAAATTGAATTAATTTTTTCTTTGCGGATTTCAAGCCTTCATCTTTTGCAGCATCCTCATCATACACATAATCATCAAGTACATAGGGGAAACCATCTGCATTTTGACGAATGAAATAATAATCTAAGATCAATCTATAATAGACCAATTTTTGCAAAAAAACATCAACCTTAAATTTGTCTTTATATTTTTCAAAAGTATCTAACAAATTGCCAACTTTAAAGAATTCGGCAACCTGTATTTCATCTTTATCTTTCAAGACTTGATACAAAACAAGTAATAAGAACAACGGAAAAGAAAACAATCCTATTTCAGAGAAATTCAATTCTCTTGGTTTTGGCTGTTGTGTACGAGCTGCAATATCTCGAATATTTTTACAAGCCTTGCTGTCTAATTTTTGTTCATTTTCTATTGAATAAATATCATTTAGCAATCTTGTCTTTATGTTTCTATCCAAAAAATTATTTGGTATTTTTTTTGCACAGGACATCGCTTCAAAATATCGGTTACGAAAAGCTGCAGCTGCTTCCGTTTTTTTGCTTTCTTTTATCTTTCTGACAAGAGGAACATCCATATCTGCCACAATATTCCACAAACGAGAATAGAGTTCTTTATCAGAATCAATTGACTTCAGTAATTTTACTTTTAAAATTTCATAGTTTTCTAGAGCTCGCCCCGCGGAATTCATCGCTTCAAAATATTTATTCAAATCAGCCAAGGTATATCTCTGAGGAAGCGGCGTTATAAAGAAAGTCATATTCTCTTTTATGTATTTATCAAAAGCCAGCCTGTCTTCACATTTCAGATCAGAAAAAAATTTTTCAATGCACTTAATGCCATGGCACATTTTAGCATTTATATAACCATCCTTTGGAGCAGCACCTTTTTTGCATAAAAATTTTACATATTCTTCATCAGGTTCTCGAGCAAAAAAAGTAAGTCTCAAGTTATTGTCTTCATGCGACCAATAGAAATTCTCCCATCCTTGGACAACGGAAATCAATGTCATTACAGTAAAACGTTGCTGTCCATCAACAAGATCTAAACGTTGTTTCTTTTCCCCCTGATATACCGTCAACATACCTATATAATATGGGCGATTAAAATCTTTTGCGACCTTTGCTTTTGAATAAGAATCGTACAAATCTGAGAGCAACTGTCTTATTTCATTTTCAGTCCACTCAAAAAGACGCTGATAAAGAGGTATTTCAAAAAGCCATTTGCCAATTGTAGCAGGGGTGTATTTTCCTTCTGATATGATTTCATTCATTTAAGTCCTCCTTAAAGGTCGAAGAAAAAACATTCCCTTTTACTTCATTTATTGAATGTTCAAGCTGTTTTGTGTAACGTTCCATAATGGGAGCTCTATCCTTTTCCAACAATTCCATTTTATTATAAATATCCCTTGCCGCAGCCAAGAAAAAAGTCGGCGAACTAGCCTGATCGATAAGCAACATAAGTTTTGAGTTTCTTGATGATTTACGGATTACAAGGGTATCAACACGTTCACTCTCATAACGATATTGCGACACAATTTTGGAGATACAGATAAACGCTTCTGCCATATAAGAGTCTCCAAACTTTAAATAATACGCAAATAAGAGAGCTTCCATCACATCCCTAAAAAATACATGTGTTTCGCCATCAATTTTATGAACACTCTTGTATGTATCCGTTTGATGAAATTCTCGACATTTATTTATAAAAAAATCTGTATAAGCAAAAAAATGAGTCCCGCCCTGTATTGGTTCATTAAAAACAAATTTTTCGCCAAATGGAGGAACCTCGGGGATTGTTAAAGCAGACTCAAATTCTTCCTTAACTTTCAAATTTTCATTATCATCCCAATCATTTTGATAGAGCCATTTACGCATGTGAAACAAATACTTTCCCATGGTAATATCTATTCTCTCATCACTAGTTTTATCAAGCAATATGGAATCCCAACGTTTTGCCATATGAATAGCCCATTTTTCATTGGGAATGAAATGAAGATGGTGAGACTTTAACAATTCATAACTTGTTAATTTCACGCCTTTTGAATTTTGGCTAGAGAAAAATGTGTACGCCAAATCAAGGGACTCATCTTCCAAAACTAGAACAGCGAATTTTAAATTTTTCCGGATTTTCGCAGCCTTTTCAATTTTTAAATCTGCAAAATTCTTTATCCTATTTATATAGCGAGCGACAAGATGTTTGTTATAAGCAATATATTCTTCTGCTTCTTCGGATTCTATTTTTTCATCAAGCAATGGCAATTTTTCAGTATCACCTAGCTCGTTAAGAATTAATGTTAACGTAACAAGTCGCTGTTGGCCATCAATAATGTTCAGCTTGCCTTCTTTATTTTGAAGGATGATGCTTCCCATATGATAATCGGCATTCACACTCCAAATATCATCCAGAAGTTTATAAACATTTTTTTCACGCCAGCAATAAGTTCTTTGGTAATCTGGGATGCAAAGAGGAAATTCTTCATTACCAAATAATTCGTCTAATGAGCACGTTTGCAGTTTTACTTCAGATGACATAGTTATTTCTTCTTCAATGCACAAATTTGCTTAACAATATTCTTTACAATCTCAATATCGGTATCTTCGTTGAACCGAAACGCGTATTGCGCAGAAGGCCATTGTCTATTAGATATGTCATATACAAGCCCAGACTCGTCTTTGATAGAGCCCAATTTAACACTCAAAACAACTTCAATCCAGCCACTTTTTGGCCAAAGACAAACGATATTGCAGTGTTTTCCTTCGCCCTTTTTAAATGCAACATACCTTTGCAAAGGTTTCGCCTTAATTGCATTATCAAGAGAAATAATCGCTTTACTTATTTTATTGTATAACTGAGCAATCTCTGTTTTTGGCGGAAACAAAGATTCAACAGAATATTCTTCATCGATGAGTTCAGGTTTATCAGGTTCATTTACACCATAAAACTTTAGTTTATCACTTCTGCCATGCATTTGGGCTATAGCAGAAAGCATATCATAGGCGTCCCAAGGGTCTATTTCAAAAAATTCCCTGTTTGAAGAAATCCTTAACCTGGGATTAAGCAACTGAATGAGATTATGAACTAACTTATCAGGATCTTTTGCGCCATTTATTCTTGGAATCTCGTAGGTGCAATACACCTTATAAGGAAGAGGAACAGATGTGCCGGAAAGGTCTTTGACTCGTTTGTCGACATCCTCAGCGTATCCAATCTTTATCCAGTTTGCCTTGTGGAAACTTTCATTGGTAAGGACATAAATAAAGCCCGTTTTTTCTTTCTGTTCCATATTTCCTCATCAATCTTATTTACAAATTCTTCTTAAAATTCTCAGCCTGTTCAAATATCTCCCCATAGACTTCGTCGCGTTCTACGGGCGGGTAGCCGAATTCATCGAGAAGGATTATCAGGTCCACTTTCAGTGCGGATTTAATGTCGTCGCGCTTGTCCCAATCGGGGTATGCGGCTTGTTCGTCAACGAGAATCTTGACGCGTTTTGAAAGAGCAATTAGTTTGTCTTCGGGATAGGTGAAGTGGTACTTGACGCAGAGCGATTTTAGAATGTCATAGAACGCGGTTTCTTCGAAGCTGAGGCCTTTTTCTTCGCCTTCGGTAAACGCCTTGCGGACTTGGACAATCATGTCGGTCAAGGTTTCGGCCATTTCTTCATAGACTTCGCTTTTCAAGATGTCTTGTTCGGTGCGGTCGTTGTATTGTTCCACGAGCTGTTGCATTTTCTGCGTGAAGTTGACGCCCTTGACTTTGTTCACCTTGCGGATTTGCCCGATGGCTTTTTGCAGGAGCATTTGCAGCAACTTGATTTTCGTGTTCGGCAGCTTGATGCGGTTGATGTGCTGCAGGTATTCGTCGTCAAAGATGTTCTGCTTTGCCTGGTCGGCATCGGCATCGCTCAACTGCAGAACGTCTTCCACGCCTTCGCTCTGGAGTGCCGAGGCAATCATCTCGCGGACGCGGGCGTTCATCTGCGCGGTATCGGGCGCATTGCCCTTGGTGAGTTTATGCAAAATGGAGCGAATTGCGAAGTAGAAATGCGCACGGTCGCGCTCGGCCTGCGTAATTCCCTCGTTGCCGACGCAAATGTCGTATGCGGCCTTCAGGCGTTTCGCGAGGCCCATAAAGCGGGCTTCCTTTTCCTTCGTGGTCTGCACGAATTCCTGCGCTTGCTTGAGGCATTCCAGTTTCTTCAGTTCCGCTCCGTCGCCTGTGCTATTGAAATACGTCGACGCATCGAACTTGTACATCAGTTTGTCAAGCAAATCCAGATGATTGCGGAATTCCGTAATCGCAGCGGTAATGTCTTCCACGTTCTGCTCGGAACCGGCTCCGTACTGCTTTAACGCCAGGTTCATCTTGCGCTTGATGCCGATGTAATCAACGACAATTCCCTTGTCCTTGCCCGCAAACGTCCTGTTCACGCGGGAAATCGTCTGAATCAGGGAATGCTGCTGTATCGGCTTGTCGATGTAAATGGCATCGAGGCACGGAACGTCAAAACCCGTGAGCCACATATCCACGACAATCGCAATCTTGAAGTTGGAGCGTTCCTGTTTGAAAAGACGGTCCAGTTCCTTGCGGGCGTCCTTGTCGCCGAGCAAGTCGTAAAGTTCCTTTTCGTCGTCCTTGCTGCGGGTCATGACCATCTTGATTTTTTCAACCGGCTTCAGTTCCCGCTTTTCCTTGTCGGTAAGTTCGGTCGCCTCGCCCGCAAATTCCGCATCGTTGCAGATTTTCGCCACGCCCCATTCCGGGCGCAGTTCCAAAATATTCTTATACAATGCATACGCAATCTTGCGATTATAACAAACGAACATCGACTTGCCGCGAACGGTCGATTTTTCCTGAACGCGGGCTTCGTAATGCGCCACGAAATCCTTCGCCACAGCCTTCAACCGGTCGGGGTCGCCGAGAATCACGCCCATCTGGGCCACATCCTGCTTGCTCTGGTCAATCTGGTATTCGTTGGCACCCGATTCTGCAGCTTCTTCGTAATACTTCTCAATCTCTTCGAGAACAGAATTGTTCAACACCACCTTGGCGGCACGACCCTCGTAAACGATGGGCACCGTAATGCCGTCCTTTACCGATTCCGTCATAGTGTAAATATCGACCTCGGGGCCGAACACATCGAGCGTCGCATCAATCGGCGTGCCCGTAAAGCCCACATAAGTCGCATTGGGCAAGGAATTGTGCAAGTAACGCGCAAAACCGAAACTCGTCTTGACGCTCTTATCGGTCACGGTAATTTTCTGGTCCAGGTTCGTCTGCGTGCGGTGCGCTTCGTCCGAAATGCAGACAACATTATCGCGGTCGGTCAGCAGTTCGATATCTTCGCTGAACTTCTGGATGGTCGTGAGGAACACACCGCCACTCTTGCGGCCCTGCAACTTTTCACGCAGGTCGGCACGGCTCTCCACGCTTTCAACACGCTCATCACCGATATACTTCTTGGACGCCGTAAACAATCCCGAAAGCTGATCATCCAAATCGGTGCGGTCGGTAATCAGCACAATCGTCGGCGTCTTGAAGTCCAACGACTTCATGAGCAACCGCGTCAAGAAGAGCATCGTAAAGCTCTTGCCGCAACCCGTCGCACCAAAATACGTGCCGCCCCTGCCGTCGCCATGCGGCTTGCGAGCCTTGCAAATGTTTTCGTACAAAGACCGCGCCGCGTAATATTGCGGATAACGGCACAGAACCTTCTGCTCTTTCTTGCTGCTGTCCGGGAAATACTGGAAGTTCTTGAAAATGTCCAACAGGCGTTTGCGATTGAACATTCCCTGAATCATGGAGTAAAGGCTCTCGATGCCCTCGGCCTCGATTCGCCTGTCGCCAAATTCCACGCGTCGCCACGCATAAAAATAATCGTACTTGGCAAAGAAACTGCCCGCCCTGTTGTTCACGCCATCGCTAATCACGCAGAAGGCGTTATAGACAAACAACTGCGGAATATCACGGCGGTAACGCACCGTCAACTGTTCGTAGGCGTTGAAAACCGTCGCCTCTTCGCGCACGGCACTCTTGAACTCGAACACCACAAGCGGGAGCCCGTTCACAAAAAGGATTGCGTCGGGAATACGCTTTTCGGAACCGACAATTTCAAACTGGTTTACTATCTTGACGATATTGCAGTCGGCGCAGTATTTCGCCGCCACATCGGCCGCCAGCGGCATCGCCTCTTCATCGGCATCGACACCGAAACCCGACTTTCTCTGTTCACCCAGCGGCCTAAAATCTGCAAGCTCAATGAGAATGTCCTTATCCTTCGGGTTCTCGCGTTTGAGCATAAAACCGTCCGAAAGCCAGAAACAGAACTTCTTGTTGCTCTCATAGAGCGCACTCGCCGAAAGCGAACGCAACTGCAAGACGATCGAGCGGATTTCGTTCTCGGTAATGCCCTCGGAATCGTAACGATGGTGCAAGTAGTCGCGCAGGTCCTGCTCAATCAAGACCTCGCCCTCGCCGCGGACAATCGCCTCGCCGGGCACGTACTTGCACCCCTCCTGAACCAAGAGGTCAATAAACACTTTCTCTAAGTCGGCTTCCTTGAACGCCATGCAGTAAAAATAAATTCATTATTTTTCTGCGCAATAGGCAAAATGTCGATTTTAGGGCGAATGGGGCAATAATTGGGCAATTTCGCTTATTTCAAGATTTGCCACCGTCCATTTTTTCGAGCTCCTACGCGGGCAATACACGATTTTTCCCGTAGAGCTTTCAAAGTCCTATTAATCGTCGGTTCGGAATAACCCGTTTCATGCATAAGTAAGGGAACTGTAATGGAAGGATTCCGCTTTATTTCTGCGTAAATCAGCGATTCCGTTTCCGTAAGTTTTATCCTATCGTTTATCCTATCATTTATCCTATCATTTATCCTATCACCCAACCGCCGCAATCCTTCAAAATAGAACGAAGTCCGCATGAAATGATCCGTAAACGAGAACGCCTTTTCATCATAGGAACGCAGAATACGCCGCATGCCGCTCCCGAGCTGTTCGACCATATCCAAGTCATGGAAAATACGCATAAGTTCGCGATTGCGCGGCATAGAACAGCAGTTGAAGAAATCTTCTTTTGAAAGGCCTTCCACCAACCCGCCGTAGTTTGTTATTTCCATCCTGTCAGAAAAAATCTCAAACAGGGGCGGGACCTCTTTCGTGTAATCATTGTGAACGACAGCGTTGATTACCGCCTCGCGCAAGGCAACCGGGTCGACCAGCGGCTTTTCGATACGTTCCATAGGTGTAATTTGAGCATGCGTAATGTTCGCCACCTGCAATCGCATGAGCACTGATTTTACAGCCTTAATAACGCTACAATAGCCGAATTCCTCATTTTCAATAAGGTCATATTTGTCCGTGCCTTTGTACCGCGCCACCTTTATGGATACTCCGTTTTCATCAGCAAGGAGATAAGCATTGTAATTGTATTTTCCGTCGGGAGTAAGCAACTCCAGCGTCTTGGCAAACTGACTGTTCAAGGGCTTTTTGCTCTCTTCGTAGTAGATTTTTAACTGACTAAATGTCAAGTCTTGCCGCGGAGCCGGAATCTTGGCAAGAGAAATCTTTGCGCGAGAAGCAAAAGTTTCTAGGATTATCTTTTCGCTCATTCCATGGACTGAACTTCCCACACGCACAAAGCAACCTTCGGGCGTCATACCCGCCTTTTTTAGATAATACGGTTTTTCCGGGCCACCCGAAATCGCCACATGAACGATATTTTTGTTGTCTTTTTCCTCCGTCACGACTTCAAAGAGTCCGATAGCATTCGGCTTGATATTGTTCAAGATCCTATCCGCTACTTGACGCTGCACATGGTCTATGTCCTTTACTCCATATACAGAGCCATCGTCATTGACTCCAATATAGATGTGTCCGCCTGTAGAATTCAGAAAAGCAATTACAGATCGCTCAAAAGTTTCGGACAGTTCTCGCTTGTATTCAACAAGATGATTTTCGCTGTTCATTGCGCCTCCATTGGGTAGTTGAGGCGTCCCTTTATTCCGGAAACCCAGAATAAAAAAAGACGCGGTTCTCCATTTGACAGAGAACCACGTGCAGCTTTAATGTACCTAATATCTAAAAGGCTGGCAAGGGACCTAAGGAAATTTTACAATCAGGAAAGGACAAAATATTGTTCTCTATTTATTAGAAAACCTCCTTACTAGGAGGTTTGTAGATATTACTTCCTATACTTACAACTAATTAAACCTTATCGCCAGAAAGCCTTTTATAGCTCCCCGCAAAAGTAAATCCGATATAACCTAAGTGAGCCTCCACAACAATTTCAAAAACACTCGCAGTCCCGTTTATACTACTAAAATTCGAGTTCAAATACGAAACTATTTCAGGTTCTGTCATATTGTCATCTGCATATAGATTGTATGCATGTGTTTTTCCAGTTTTGAGTGCTACATCCAAGTGCACGCATTTTCGTGATTGCGTCGAGTCCCCTGCACAAGGACAAGTTGTTTGATTAACACTGTAAGAAGATATATCCGTTCCGTGAGCCTGCATTTTAGATCTCCATTCTAATACAATTGAACTATATTTTTCGAGCTGTATATTGTTTAGACGTTCCATCAGGATATCTTACAAACAGATAATCCCTCTGCATATACTCTTCAATTTCAATATCAGCATTATCGTCACGTACTTTAGACAAGCCAGAGTATAAATCTCTTTGAATCAACGACAAATCGGGTTCTCTTTCATCACTGCAAACTCTATATTTTAAACAGTTATCTTCTGTTTCTATCGTTAAATGTATGACTTCAAAATCTTCTCTCTCTTTAACGATGCGCACATCAAAACTGATTATTTCGCAGGGATTAAAAATTAAACGACCCATTTTTTCTCCGTTGTTAAAACATTTTTGCATAAACTAAATTATTTTCAAAAAAACCGCAATAATTAGAATCATACTTTTTTGCTACAAATTAAAAAAGTTGTTTCAAATAAGCTTTTTTGAAATAACCATATCATTTGTTGTAATACATTTTATAAATCCGTAATCATTTCTTTGTATTATTCGCGGCAGGCAATTTGAATTCATGTTTAACAAGAATTTCCTTTATATCCTCTTCTGTAACACAGATATTTTTGCCTATTAAATCTTTTATTAATGTCGTTTTTTTCCCAACACGATGCAATAAATATTCTATGGAATTTAAGATAGATGATTCAAATTCTTCAGCAGCATCAACATCATCCCATAGATTGGGCATTGGATATCCATACAAATTTGAAGAAAGTTTACTCTTCAATTTTTTGCATGCTTCCTTTTCCAATTCACTGTACGTTGCATTATCATACGGAATGCAAAATTTTTTCCTCAGTTTTTTAAACCATTTTTGCCAAGAAGTTTGCAACCGATCAATTATCTTTTTATCAGAAGGGTTTAAGAACTTTTTATCAACGGGCTTCACTTTTTCAATTATCGCGTTTTTAAAAGCTTCAAATCCTTTTTCAATTTGAATAGTTTTATTTAGAGAGTTGATTGAATTGTCTAATTTCGCTTCCTTACTCTTTTTTGACTGTTCACATGACTTCATTATTGTTTCATAATATTCCCGCGGGACCCAAAAACCATAAGAGGATTCCAAAGAATAGCTTTTTATTTTTGATCGTTCCTGCTTTGTCAGACGCTGTTCAAGTTCTTCATTTTCGCCTAATATCTTTTTTATTGATATGGAATTTTCTTTTAAATCTTTCAAATAGATATTCAGTAAATCTGCATTTTCATCGTTATTATCATTTTTCTTTGAAAGCCTTTTCAAAAAATCTTTTGGAAAGTTTAATTGAAAAACAAAAGGATCAACTTCGTTTACTCTCTTGAAAAGGTAACCATCAAGCAATCTATTTCGCAATGTTCTGTACTTGCTATCAAATTTATGCGGAATTCGAATTGATACACGTTCCAAGTTCTGAATATATTGCAACATTGGAGCAATAATAGCTGGACGATACTCTCGCGTTTTCTTCCTTTTTCGGCGATGTCGCGGTCGTTCTATTTTGGGCTTATAATAATTTTCAACAAGTGCAATTTCCTCATTATCATCAAATGCTCGTTTAGTAAAATTAATCGAGCCAACAACAACTCTTATATTTGTAAGAGATTCGGAATAAATCATTTTTGAGTGGAATAAGCCATCACAAGAAACAAGATATATTCCGCTATTTTTCGAAAACGATTTTTCTATTCGGTGAGCTAAATCGTCTAAATCTTCTTTCACCAGACGATATTTACTCGCGCCCCTATCTAAATAAAGCTGCACTAATGTTTTTTTCGATGTTTTCTTGCCCAATATGTTTAGTAAATTTTCAATCCAATCTACATCTGTATAAGCCGAAACAATCAAGCACTTATTCAACTGATTATCGGCTAGAATTTTCTCTATGGACGGCATGTCAATTACGCCGCATCCATCCTCAACATGAATCTTTTTTGTAGATGCAAATTCTAATGTAGATGACATATTCACCCCACCTTTTATTTATAAAACGGAGCGAGGCATTTCCAAAGGTTCATATCTATATCCAAATCTCTTTCAATTAATTTCATTTCCCGAACAAGTCCATTTAGAATTTTTTCTCCATAGCAACATGTTGGCGAAAAAGCAATCGTCACAACAATTTTTGACTGGTACTGTCGCAAGCATTTTTTAACCCTCCATAATACGAGGCTCATCTTATCAAGCCACTTATTCAAAGGGTTTTTATTTGGGGTAAAAAAAGCATCAATATCTAAATTAATTATTAAAAATTCGTCAGGATTAACAACCAAGTTGTCTAAGTATTTTATAATAGTTTTCCATTTTCGAACAGATTTATTATCACTGCTAAAATCTTTAATTTCAAGGTTTAGATGTTTTTGTTTGAAATAGTCAATATAATTATCCCATAAAAATAACTTGAAATTACCGAGACTATTTTGCTGATCTTGATATTCATCTATACTCATATTTCCTACAGGTTTAATATTTGGCGGAATATTTAAACAAGCATTCCCATCCCAATGGCGATCAATATGAATTACGCGGATTTTGGAATAAGTCCCCTTTGCATACTCCTGTTCCCAGCACCACAATGCTAACCTGTGATTATCCATAACATATATGGGAAGATTATCATCCTTCCATAAAAAAATTTCTTCATACGCATCATAATTAATGCGCGGAGTACTTCTTTGGTATATATACATCTTTTTCTCCTATTGTTTTATTTTTCTTCCATCAGTTTTGCAAGAGACTGATATTCTGCTCTTTCAAAAAGATTGACTTTACCATTTGTTCCCATTTTAATCACATCATTACAGCGTTTCAGCCTAGATAACATTGGCATAATAATATTTTTTCCATGATCTACAAAATCAAATAATTCGTTTTCATTGGCAGGAATTTTATAGCCACCGACACTACTCGCTATAATCACATCCTCATCTCTCAATTTCGCAATAATCTTATTGCGAAAAGCCTGCAAACTCATTTTTTCAAATCCAAGATAAACTAACTGAGAAATGAGTTCATTAGTTGGTATATATTTTCTTGGCGATCGATTCATAAAACGGAATAGCAAATACTTCAATACAGCTAACTGCATTTTTACTTCGTCCGTTACATCTTTCTTATGAATTTCACAAAAATACTTAGCCTTGCGAAAACAAATATCAGCAATTAAGGGGTTGTATTCAGGATTTACATCGGCATGTTCCGCATTAAATGATTCGAAAGTTTCAGGAAATTCTCTAATCCTTAAAATTTTTTCATCAAAAACCGCTTTGTAATTTGATCCATCCGCATACAACTTTTTGTATTCGTCATAACAAAAAGCAAGCGAGCCGCTTACTATGTCGGCAACCTGAATAATCACAGAATGCTTGCTATTTTCAAAGCGAAATAAACTTTTATCAAAGAAAGACAAGGGTATTTCCTTGCTCCTTACATATTTCGCAAAGGATTCCATATAATCATTATCGCCCATTTCATCAGCGACAATAACAAGATTACTAAAAGTAATCCTCAACTCTTTATAAACCAAATTGTTTATAAATTTGTAGAAAGAAGGTTTATAATGAAGACCTGAATTTTCTGCAATTTTCCGTTTATCACAAACTACGGCAAATATTTTAAATGGCAATTTAAGCAATTTTTGGATAATAAGATTACGCCGTTGGTGATCTTTTGATATATTACTTGACTTCATCTCTCCTGTTTGGAAATAATACTTTCTTATTTCTTCAACACCAGCAGAAACCTTCCCCAAATCACATTCATCAACAATAATTGCGGAAACGATAAAATGAGTTGAACTAGATTCACTCTCAAAATTGAATCCATATTGTCCGAACTCATCTACGAACGCAAATTTTGTAGACATTTCCTATGCACCCATTTCGAAGAAAAAGTTTGATCTGTTTTTTATCAGCCCAATCTTTCACTTCTTATATATCGTATACTCAATACCGGCCTTTTTATACAAAGCCATCCAATCATCTTCATTGGATGGATCCCTTGCGTTTTTCAAATCGTTGTTATTCTCAGACCTTGTAACAATCATATAAATTGATCTATCCAGCAAAATATCTTCTATCTGCTCAATAGAAAGATTTTCCTTTTGCAATTTGGAAAGAATAAATTTTGCAGTCTCTGTAACTCTGTAAAGATGATCCCAAGTTGTACTTTCTTCACCCTTGCTTGCTCTTTTTGAAATACCAATGATAAAGGCTTTTATTTTAGGTTGCCCATGCGTTATAACCCCCGCACCCCACAAAGGCAACAAATTGGGTTTACTTTCATCATAAAGTTTAGCTGTAGCCTCCAGCATTTGTGCTGCCAGCCTTAGCTTTTCTTTTTGTATTTTGGTTAAAAATTTTCTCTTTTCGTTCGCCGTCATCATAAATTACTCTTATTGTTGAGTTTATTTCTAATTATATAACTTTTTATTTTTCAATTCTATCTATCACAGCCTGCAATGGACCTGATATTTTGCCTTTTTCAAGTCTAATCGCTTCATTGACGCAAATATGAGCCTTTCCATATTCTCTCATATCGGCGTAAGCGGCCGCAACAGTTGTCAAGAATGCTGAATTTATGAAATTTTGTCCAAATTTCTGCTTTACTTCAGTGGCCAAGTCTATAACGCTTGAAGGATTACCAATCTGTCTGTAACACCGTCCCATCATCGAGAGAATGGATTTGAACTTGAACTTTTTTTCATCCGTTACAAGTTTGAGAGCGTCTTCATAACAGATAACGGCTTTGTTGTAGTTGTCTTTTTTATAGGCTTCATTGCCTTCATTCAATAAACGTTCAAAATCATCCATTTTCGTTTCCATTTCGTAGAAAAAAAGAAAACCTTAATTATTTGTTAAATCTGATTCCACTACTGAAACGGAACTTCTATTGCCACATCAACCCGAGAGTAAAAATCAGAATCAACAAGCATCGGCTTATAATCTAGTTCCCATCGCATTATTTCATTATCTTCATTCCAAAATTGTATTGGGTGAGATTCAATACCCAAATCGTTTGGAAATTTCCAAGCAGTCAACGAAAACAGAATTGTTGGATCAAGAACATAATTAGTTCTAAAAGTTAACCATGCATGAACATTGACATCATTTTCGAAATTATGTCCTTTTCTTATAGTTTCCTTTAAGCTAGCCTCCGTGATGTCATAAGGACTTTTTCCTCCAATAAAAACATTCCCAACAGTATACGCCAAATCTTTAGGATCGCAATAATTATTTTTTATCATCCATTGTAGCATATCATAAGCGACCACATGACACGCATGCGCTATTGGCAAACCATTTTTTTCTCGTAATGGCATATAATAGTTTAAGAAATCATGTTCCATAATTTCATAACATTCATATGCATCACTATAATCTTTTTTAGCATTGAAAGAAAGTAAATCCTTATACGAAAAATACTTCTCCGGGGCGGCGTCGGGGATGTACTTTTTGCGAGCGAGAAAGGCTTCAAGAAAGTCGTTTCTGTAGGACATACTACGCTCCCATTTTGGAGAGGAGAAGGGTTTGCATTTTGGTTAGGGTTTGATTTTCTCTGTTGTGCAATTTAATTTTGGTAAATATCGGTATATATTCTTGTTTTAATGCTTTAAATTGCTCTTCCGACGGAATTACTATTGGAAAATCTTCAATTTGCGGACCACTAATGTGCAAAATTGTAGAACCTGTATTCACACGAGATACATAATCAGAAAACTTTTCCATTTTCAAAGACATATAGATATAATGCTGCTTTTCAATAGCATTCGTTCTTAGTCGAGCTACTCGCTGTGCAAGAAGTAGAGGTAAATCGTATTCTGTTACTAAAGACCAATTCTTTCCTACTTTTGAACCGTCCATGCCAATGACGACATCCCATTCTTGCAAATAGCATTTTGCTATTCGCTCAGTAATTTCATCATTATATTTTTTTACCGTATCCCAACGAAGGCTTTGCTCGGTAACATTTTCTCCACGTAAAGCGATAATCCCATCTTTGTCTGAATATCGTTCACCATCAAATGGAAAACCAGTAAAACAACTGCATAAATCTCCCAATTTTCCCTTAACAATAGAACTATCTTCTTGAAACATTTTGCGATAAATTGCACAAGCGGTTTGTTCGAGGGTGGCGATGAGTTTCTTGTTGGTTTCTATGCGGGTGGCGAGGGTGTTGTATTCGGCGACGATTTCGCGCTGTTTTTCAATCGCGGGGACGGGGACCTGGACTTCGCACATTTCTTCCCAGTCAAAGACTTCGCGGGCGCTGCCGTGAGAATGGAAGCGGGCGTAGCGGTCAAATTCCGGGCGACGGAACCACATCATCAGATATTCGGGATCCAAGGCGTTCGTATCAACGACTTCAAAAACGGTATAAATTGCCGAAACCAAAGCCGGTTCTTCATTTTCTTTTAGATAGGCAATTGCAATTTTATCTCCACGTCGTGACGTATCTGCGATATAAACAAATTGATTCGGATACACAATTTTATACGATGACATATCCGTGCCAATCGTATTAGCAATAGACGGGATAAACTCTTTCGTCACGCTTATCCCAAGCAGTCGTTCGACTTTCAAGTCCCTGTTCCGCACATCTACGGGCCGTATGTAGTCTCCAAGCCGTTTCATCATTCCACTTTATCCGATACCTTAAATTTGAAAATAGTTCCTTTTTGTCGAAAATAACGCGTAAACCATAAAAAAGGCAAGAAAAACGGGAGTATTACTTCCGAAATTCAGCGAAAATCGGGAGTAGCAGTTCAGAATATCTTGTTTTATCACACGGATTCGCTCAGGTCTAACGACCTTCGCTGTTTTTTACTTCCGTGAGTACCGTTAGGTACGAACCAATCCGTGTGACATTTATAGTTCAAATCCCAGGTTCTTGAAGACTTTGGCGAGTTCCTTTTCGCTTTCTTTTTCGGCCTTGAGGAGGGTGCGCATTTCCGCCTGGAGTTCGCGCATCTTTTCGTCAAAGTTCACGGCCTCGTCGCGGTTCTTGAATTCGATGTACTTGCTCGGCACGAGCGACCAGTTTTTCGCCTCGATTTCTTTTAGGGTGGCGGTGGCGCAGTATTCGGGTTCGTCCTTGATTTTCTGCGTTTGCCATTTGTGGTAAGTGCCGCTGATTTTTGCGATGTCCTCGGCGCTGAACTGGGTGTATTTCTTTTCGAAGGGTTCGCCCATCTGGCGCAGGTCCATAAAGAGCACTTCGCCTTTGCGGTTACGATACTTGCGCATGGCATCGCCGACCTTGACTTCGCGGGCGGTCTTGTTGTTGTTCAGAATCCAGAGCGTCACGCTGATGTCGGTGGAATAGAACATGTTGCGGGGCAGAATGAGGATTGCCTCGACCTTGTCGTTCTGCAGGAGTTCCTTGCGGATTTGCTGTTCGTCGCCTTCGCCGCTGAGCGCACCGTTACTGAGCAAGAAGCCCGCCACGCCGTTTTCGGAGAGTTTCGAGAGGATGTTCAGAATCCAACCGTAGTTCGCGTTGCTCGTGGGCGGCACGGTGTAGCCTTTCCAGCGCGGGTCGTCGAGGAGTTCGTTTTCGGCACGCCACGATTTCTGGTTGAACGGCGGGTTCGCCATGATAAAGTCGGCTTTCAAATCCTTGTGCTGGTCTTCGGCGAAGGTGTCGGCGGGTTTGTCGCCCAGGTTGCCGGAGATACCGCGGATGGCGAGGTTCATCTTCGCTAGTTTGTACGTGGTGCCGGTGTATTCCTGGCCATATACGGAGACTTCGCGCTTGTTGCCGTGATGCGCCTCGATAAACTTCATGCTCTGCACAAACATGCCGCCCGAACCGCAGCAGGGGTCGTAAATCTTGCCGCGGTAGGGTTCAATCATTTCGGCGATGAGTCCGACGATTGTCTTGGGCGTATAGAATTCACCCTTGCCCTTGCCTTCGGCGATGGCGAACTTGCCGAGGAAATATTCATAGACGCGGCCAACGACATCCTGTTCCTTGTCCTTGATGGTGTCGATGCCGTCGATGTCGCTGATGAGCGCCGCGAGTTTCGCGGTGTCGAGCTGCAGGCGCGAGAAATAGTTGTCGGGGAGCGCCCCGCGCAACGCCTTGTTCTTCTTTTCTATGTTCGCAAGCGCGGTATCGATCAGGAGCGCAATGTCGCTTTGGCGGGCGTGCTCGATGATAAAGCTCCAGCGGGAAGTTTCTTCCAGGTAAAAGACGTTGTCCTTGTTGTAGAACTCGGGCATCTCTACGTATTTCTGGCGGCCGGCGGCGATAAGCTTTTCGCGCTGTTCCTCGAACTTGTCGCTTGCGAACTTGAGGAAGATAAGCGAAAGCACCACGTGCTTGTATTCAGCGGGTTCCACGCTGCCGCGCAACTTGTTCGCAGACTCCCAGAGGGACGCCTCTACGGACTTTTCGGGGACGGATTTTTTAGAAACTTTTGGCATAGTGGAAATATATAATAATGGAGTGACAATGAGGTGACAGAAATGGGGTTTTAGAGGCAGCGCCCCTCTCCAATAAAATCACCCGTAGTATTTCTCGTAAAAGGCCTTGAATGCAGGGATTTCTTCAGCTACGGAATAGGCCGTTTTCATATAGCGGTTGAACAATAGCGCCTTGAACCCTTCGGGCACGCCGTCATCTTCCCGGAATTCCTTCACGTAGCACCTGTATTCTTCAATCTGGTCTTTGTCGTCGCCCATGGAGGCGTAACACCGCTCGTAGAACCAGAGCATCGCCTTGTCCTGATCCTTACCCTCGAAGGGATTTTCACTTTCGTTCTTGAAGTATCTGAAGAATTGCATCATGAAAAATATACATCAAAAAAAATCCGAACGGGCCTATTGACAAACTTGATTTTTGAATTTATATTGTAGTGCACAAGTGTGTAGTCTTTAGTATGGTTCTGTCAAGTCATTCAGTATTTTTTTCCAAAACTGCGGGTTAACTGCATTCTGGCTGCGGTTTCGGATGGGCTGACGTATTTTTGATTCCTTTTTCGTAAAGAATAAAGTATTTTAGGGATAATCCAGGAAGACTGTGGAGGCGTTATGTCATCAGAAGTAAGAATCTATAAAGGCCATTATACCAGCGGATCTGCCGTTTGGACTTTTGCGGATAACCGTTTGTACTCTGGTCATTATGCCAGCGGTACGGCTGCGTATTGCTTTGACAATGGTCGCATTTACAAGGGCCATTACGCTAGCGGCACTTCGGAATGGTGTGTAAAAGACAATCGCATTTATGCGGGACATTATGCCAGCGGCACTGCGGAATACTGCATTGACGATGGCCGAATTTTCGAAGGTCATTATGCCAGTGGTTCCGCTATTGCTTGCGTTGATAAGGCTCGGGATTTGCCTCTTTACGTGCTTGCCTTTGTGGCGACGTTGTTTTGATTAATAATCCAAATTTTATTCCGAATAGGAAAAAGGGGCTTTTTGCTAACCGAGGTCCCGTGCAAATATAACAAAATTCCACAAAAAAGCGATAATAAAATAAAAACGGGATTATTATGCAAAAAATCAATTATAGACAGTTGAACGTTACCGTATTCCAGGACACTGCAGAACATTGCCGTACCAACGCGCGGCTCCGCGAATCCATCGCGCAATCCAGACAGGCGCAAAAGTTCACGGGCGAATGCGAATCTGTCACCGTCGAAAACCGCAACATTTATGCGGAGCAGGCCAAGGTCATTGTTTCACAAAAGCGAACATTCGAAGCGGCGCAGGCATACGCAGGCACCAAAGTCGCAGCACTCAACTTTGCATCGGCTTCGTGCCCGGGCGGCGGCGTCACAACGGGGGCAGGCGCCCAAGAAGAAAGCCTTTGCAGGTGTTCGACTTTGTACGACTGCCTCAACGATCAAAAAATGTGGGAACTTTTCTACGAGCCGCATCGCCGTCAAAGAAATTCGCTGCACACCGATGACTGCATTTACACGCCGGGCGTAACCGTATTCAAGACCGACGTTTCGGCCCCTGAATTGCTCAGCGAAACGGACTGGTACAATGTAGATATCATCACGTGCGCGGCGCCGAACCTGGGCTACAGCGACGTCACAATTTCAGACGAGGCGCTCAAGCAACTCCACATCAAGCGACTCCGCCGCATTCTGGATATCGCCATTTTCAACAAAGTAGAAAACATCGTGCTAGGGGCATTCGGTTGCGGGGCATTCATGAACGACCCGAAAATCGTGGCAAGCGCCACCGCCGAGGTCATCAAGGATTACCTTTTCGCCTTCAAGACGATCGAGTTCGCGGTATTCTGCCGCCCCGGTTTTGAACAGAACTACAGGGAATTCAGCAAAATCAACTCAACCATTCTCGAAAAATAATGTATTTTAAGTGATATGCCCTTAAAGATTGTTCGTAACGACATCACCAAAGTCAAGGCCGATGCCATCGTGAATTCCGCAAACAAGAACCCGATTTGCGGAGGTGGCACCGAATACCATATTTACCAGGCGGCAGGTTACGACAATCTCTTAAAGGCACGCGAACAAGTCGGCGCCCTGAACGTGGCCGAAGTTGCGGTCACGCCCGCATTCGCACTGAACGCCAAGTACATCATCCACACCGTAGGCCCCATGTGGAACGGCGGTGTTTCCGGTGAAACATTCGCGCTCGAAAATTGCTACACGCACGCCCTCGAAAAAGCGAAAGAACTCGGCTGCAGCTCCATCGCGTTTCCGCTCATTTCTAGTGGCGTATTCAGGTTCCCCAAAGACAGCGCATTAAAAATCGCCTTAAAGGCCATCGGCGACTTTTTGCAGACAAACGAAATAGATGTGCAGCTAGTCGTATTCGACCGCAAATCCTTCGAAGTCTCCGAAGACCTGTACAGTGACATTCACGCCTACATCGATGATAATTACGTACAAGATAAATACGACGATGTACATGATTATGTAAGGCAACGATGGAACGAAAGGGTATTCGCCTATTGTGACATTGAAGAAATGTCGAACGCAGTGGCTCCCGAAGCAGATGGTCTGCACACCGAGAGCCTCGACGACATCCTTGCGAAACCGGGTGAAACTTTCTGCGACAAGCTCTTCCATTTGATTCACGAAAAGAACCTGGACGATGTCGATGTCTACAAGCGCGCAAACCTGGACCGCAAACATTTCTCCAAAATCCGCAGCAACGTAGACTACAAGCCCACAAAAAAGACGGCACTCGCGCTCGCCATCGCGCTCCACCTGAATCTAGACGAAACAGCCGACCTGCTTTCCCGCGCAGGGTTAGCGCTCTCCCCCTCCAACAAGGGCGACCTGATCGTTTCCTATTTCATCGAGCGCGAAAAGTACGACATTTGGGAAATCAACAGCTATCTCTTTAAATTCGGCCAGCCCTCCCTCGGCGCATAACCGCCAAATTCGCCTTTTTTAAATGTCGCCTGCCAGGCGACCAATTTCGCCTTTACAGCATCTATAATTGTTTCCGTTCACCCTAAAAAGCCGCACAAATAGCGGCACGGAGGCAATCATGAAAAAAGGACTCACCGAAATCGTATTCATCCTCGACCGCAGCGGATCCATGAGCGGGCTCGAAAAAGACACCATCGGGGGCTTCAACAGCACCATCGAAAAGCAGAAGCAGGAATCTGGCGAGGCATACGTCTCCACTGTTCTCTTCGACACCGAAATGGAAGTACTCCACGACCGCGTTCCGCTCGCAAACATCGCACCGCTCACCGACAAGGAATACTACGCCCGCGGCTGCACCGCCCTGCTCGACGCTATCGGCGGCGCCATTCACCACATCGGAAACGTGCACAAATACGCCCGCGAAGAAGACCGCCCCGAAAAAACGATCTTCGTCATCACCACCGACGGCTACGAAAATGCAAGCCATAAGTATTCCGCCGAACGCGTAAAGCAGATGATCGAACGCCAAAAAGAAAAATACGGCTGGGAATTCATCTTCCTCGGCGCAAACATCGACGCCATCGAAACCGCCAGGAACTTCGGCATCGACGAATCCCGCGCCGCGAACTTCGTAAACGACGAACCAGGAATAGGCGTTATGTACGAGGCGCAATGCTGCCTCATGAGCGACATCCGCAACAACCGCGTCAACGAACGCCAGTGGAAAAAGTACGTAGACGCCGACTACAATCGTCGAAGCAAGAGGTAAAGCTATAGCTTTTTCCTATATTGTTTCGCATGAAACTGACTCAATTTTTTTCCAGCGCCTGCGCCATAGTCTTTATGGCGGGCGCTTTGACTTATGCCGCTGCAAAAAACGCCACCCCGGCCTACAACGAAGACATTAAAATCGTCAAGGTAAACGACAGCAATTTCGAAAGTGAAATTCTGAAATCCAAGAAGCCGGTGATTCTGGAAATTTCTTCGACCAGCTGCCCGCCGTGCCTCATCATGATCCCGACACTCATCGGCATCGCGAAAAACTACAGCGACATCAAAATCGCCTCGGTCGGCATCGACGAACCGGGCATCGAAAAAATAAAGGCATCGCTCCCGATCCAGGCCTTCCCCACTTTCTTCCTCATCAAGGACGGCAAGATTGTGAACAAATTAGTCGGCGCCGTCAAAGAAGAAGAATTGCTCGCGGCCTTGCAGTACACGCCTAAAAAAGGTGCCGCCAAGCCCGCCAAAAAAGCAAAGAATTCCCCGAAGAACCTTGTGTGCAAAACGCCCGGTCAGTTCAACGGCCTCAAAAATCTGGTCACGATCTCGTTCGTATTCGGCGCCACCGAAATCGAAAATGTCGACATCGTAACCGACGTATTCGTACCGCCCGAAATGAGCGACAGACGCGAACAGATGATCGAACACGTGCGCGCCAGCGGCAAGGGCGAGGTGGAGCCCACCATGACCGGGTTCCGCATGCACATCGACAACAACTGCCGATTCATGAAGGCTATGGACATGAAACGCACCTCGACTTACGGCGAGATGCGTGCTGGCCTTGAACTGCAAGGCTTCACCTGCGAATAAAGCAATTATTTTTCGTACCTTACATACGCAAAGCGCTTGCTGTCGGGGGCCCAGGAATTCACATTAATTGTTCCCTGGCCGCCGAACAGCTTGAGGATCGTACGCGGCTCGCTCCAGCCGGTTTTATCGCTACCCGTCATCAGGCGGATTTCCACATTCTTGTTCGGAACATGTTCGCCGGGGCGCACGTCGCGCTCATGGTAGGCAAGCATCACGACCTTCGTGCGGTCGGGCGAAATGTGCGGGAACCAAGTGTTCCAATGCGCATCGAAAGTCATCTGCGTCTGCTCGGAACCGTCGGCCTTCATGCGCCACGCCTGCATACGGCCGGTGCGCACTGAATTGAACCAGATGTATTCGCCGTCGCAGTCATATTCCGGGCCATCGTTCAAGCCGAATGCTGTCGTAAGTTGCGTTTCATTGCCTCCGGCCGCAGGAATGGTGTAGATATCGTATTCGCCATTACGTTCGGCGCAGTAGGCGAGCGTTTTCCCATCCGTCGTAATCCCGTGAAGGTAGCTTGGGGCTAGGGGAGTCACCAGTTCCGGCACGCGGCCGTCAAAGAAAATCTTGTAAATGCGCGAAAGCCCGTCTTCCTTGGTGTGGTGGCTTACGAAAAGTCCCAAGTTATCGGGCGAAAGCACGTGGTCGTTGTTGCAGTTGTCCACGAAGTAACTCGGCACTTCGCTCACGTCGCCCGAGGCAATCTCGTATTTATAGATGCGACCTTCGCTATTGAAAGAGAGGAATTTTCCGTCGGCGCTCCAGTTGGGCGCCTCAATGACGCGGTCAAATTCCTTGAGCAGTTTTGTTTCACCGGAAACAATATCGAAAACCTCAAGATAGGACTTGTTGCCGCTGCGGTCCCAAATCTGAGCGGGGGAGAGCTCGAACGGGTAAGACACACCCCAATTTGCCCGGAGCGAATCCATCTGCGTCATCATCTGCATCGTTTTGCTATGCGGGATTTCGGCACATTCCTTCAGTCCCTTTTCAAGGGCGGCCTTGCAAGCAAGCACCTCGTACTCGTAGCAGTTTTTGATTCGTGGGGGAGTCTTGGATTCCACCATCTGCCCGGCAACGTCAAAAAGCTGGATTTCGACCATGTCGTTCAGGTTCTGCACACGGATGAACCCATCCGTACCGTAAATGACACCTTCGTTTTTAAGGGGCGCCACCATCGAAGTTTTCAAATGCGCCACCTGGCCGTTTGCATAAACCAGGTCAATCCAGTCCGTGGCATCCACACCCGTGTGGAACTTGACGCAGTGGGTCTTGGTCTCCACGATATGATTTTCGACACCGGCAATTTCAGCATCCGTCAAAAAGATATCCGCAAAAGTCAGGCTATAAATGCCCAGGTCCAAAAGGGCGCCACCCGCCAGAGCCGGGTTACGCAATCGCTCGATATGCGAAAGCGGCATCGAAAAGTCGGCTTCCACACCTTTCACCTTCCCGATCTTGCCCCCGGCAATCCAGTCCTTGACCATCTGCACCGCCGGTAAAAAACGAGTCCACATCGCCTCGCTCAGGAACACGCCCTTCTCTTCGGCAAGGGCTACCACCTCGGAAGCCATCAGCGCATTGGCCGTAAACGCCTTTTCGACCAGCAGGTTTTTACCATGTTCCAGGCAAAGCAGAATATTGTTGTAATGCTCGGAGTGGGGGGTAGCCACATAAATCAGGTCCACCTGGGGATCCTGCACCAAATCCAGGTAGCTGCCGTACGCGCGACCAAAGCCATATTCTTTAGCAAATTTTTCTGCCTTATCCAATGAACGGGATGCCACAGCGTAAGCTTCTACGCCGCGATCTTCAATCGCCTTGACCGCCGCAGCCATCTTCGTCGCAATATGGCCACATCCGAGAATTGCAAATTTCATAAAAACCTCACTACTTAATATAGACTAGTTTAGGCGATCCGTGCCTAAAAAAATCACCTATAAATGGACTCAATCGTATACATCAACAGCCGGTTTTCTGCTGTTGATAAGTTCAGATTTTCCACCATCATCCATTTACACCTATCAACAGGTGTGTTAATATAGAGTTTATATTATGTTAATATGCATAAGTAGCGATTTTTCAATTCAAACACATTATCCACAAATGTGCAAATTTGTTTCACGTGAAACTTTCGTTTTTTTGAAATTTTTGGTGGACTAAATTTTGTCTGTTGATACAGCGTCGACATTTATCCCAAATTTATTCACTATATTGAAAGATGTTGAAGATTTTGCAACGATGGTTGTTAATAGGATGTTTACAAAATTTATCAACAAAAGGCGACCTTTCATGGTGGAAAAAAAGTTTTTCTAGAAAAAACTAGAATTTCACGACGCGGGGAGAGGCGCCAAAGGCGTAGAACGTGGCAGTCGCATCCTTAAAGTAGAGCGTTTCGGTATTGTCGTCATCGGGCGAATACATGAACTTGAGTTCGGGATAGTGCTCGAGCATATGGACCTTGGGTTCGCGACGGTCATCGCGGACAAGCGTACCGGCAACGCGAAGCCACTTGTTTCCCTCGGAGTTCATGGCACAAATCTCGACCTTGCCGTTTTTCTGAATCTGCTTGGAGCAGTCCTTCGACTTGCCGGTCTGAATGTAGAGCTTGCCCTCGAAAATTTCGATGGTGCCGAAGGGGCGTACACGCGGCTGGTCGCCGTCAACCGTCGCCAAAAAGTAGGCGCCACATTCCTTGATGAAGTTCTTGACTTCTTCCATATTGATCTCCTATTTGGATTTTACTTCTTGATAAACTTTCAACATTTCATCCCCAAAGCAACAGAAAACGACCTTTTTGACGTTTTTTGCGGGGAACTTATCAACAGTCCGGATTGCAATCTCGGCAGCAGCCTTCCAGGGGTAGCCATAAACACCTGCCGAAATAGCGGGGAAGGCAACCGTCTCGCAGCCATTTTCCTCGGCCAGATCGAGACAGCTCTTGTAGCAAGATTCCAGAAGTTCGGGTTCACCATGCAAGCCATCCCGATAAACCGGACCCGGAGTGTGAATAACAAACTCTGCGGGGAGTCTGAAACCCGGAGTGATTTTGGCCTTACCCGTCTCGCAACCGTTCAGGGGAATGCAGGACCTCAAGAGCTCCGGACCTGCCGCCCGGTGAATTGCCCCATCGACACCGCCACCACCCAAAAGCGAACAGTTCGCCGCATTCACAATGGCGTCGACCTTCAGCTTGGTGATATCACCCTGGATAATTTCAGTCTCTATCATAAAAATCTCCATGAGAAATATACATAATTGGTAGGAGAATCAGAGCAAACCTTTCTCACAATTTTTTTATATATTAATACTACCGGGGGTTAATTCATGAAATTTCAAATAGCCTTACTCGCCATTATAACACTGGCGGAACTGTCAAGCGCACAGCTCCTGCCTCCTAAAAAAACAGAAAACATTCCAAAAATCGATAGTGCCCTTGTATTCAGAGTCAACTATGGCGATGAATCGGCTCCGATAGACGACCCTCAAAAGGAGGAGGAGCCGATAACGGAACCAACCAGAGGAAGAAGCCATAGTGGTTTCGATTTCAAGAGCTCCCTAATATGGACAGGAATTTGTGCCACCGAAGCAATCCTTTCAAAAGGGGCAAGCGCCAATTCCCTTTGCTTTCGTGGCCAGCCGTAAGGTTCTAAAAGAATGAAAATCGAACATGTCGCCATCTGGGTAAAAGACATCGACAAAATATGCGAATTCTACCGAAAGTATTTTGGTGGGGTAGTTCACCCGATTTATCATAATCCGGCAAAACAGTTCACCAGCCGGTTCATCACCTTCGACGACGGAGCTCGTTTGGAAATAATGCACAAACCAGAAATGTTCCACGTGGAACAATCGGAACATCTCGGGTATGCGCACCTATCTTTTTCTGTCGGTTCCAAAGAAGAGGTAGACCGCCTCACCCAAAAAATGTCCGAAGACGGAATCCAGGTGGTGGGGCAACCCCGAACAACCGGTGACGGGTATTATGAAAGTGTGGTTCTCGATCCCGAAGGCAATAGGGTAGAGATTACAGTTTAGAAAAAGGGCGGAGTTAGGTATGAGGAGAACATTCATTATATTGGCAGCGGCGTTTTTGAATGCCCATGCGATCGATTGTATTAGACACACATTCGATTATTTCGCAACGGACTTCGAAAATCATGTACTCGTCTTGCCCAGCGAAATGTTCCCGGATAGTATCCATCAGAAACAAAACGGACGAGTCAATACCATCAAGTATCATTGGACAGGCAATCACCTGGACAGCATGAGCCTATCCCAATCTTGCCTTGCCCGCGGTTACGAAAAAAAATCCACCTTCATTCCCGACTGGAAAATTGACTCCACCAAGGTAGGCAAGGTCAAGAAATACGACTGGAAATCTCTGAAAGACGGATGGCACTTTACGGTCTACCGCGGAAAAGATTCCGTCTATATCGATAATGACAATGAACAACACCAGATATTCTACCTCAAAAACGATACCATTTACGAAGTCAATAACTGGGTTCCCAGGAATTTGAAAACTTACCACGACCCCGATAATAAGAGCAAGTGTATTCGAAAAAGCGATAATAACTTTATCATCGACACTTATGAATACGAAATGAAGGGGAATACCCTTATCCAGAAATCAATCAAGTTCGACCATAACAGATACATCAAAGCCCCCGGCCCCTGCATGGGCGGCAACGAATATACCACTATATATTATAAGAAGTGAGATGTTTGGCCTTTGGCTTCGCCAAAGTCCGACACCCTGCGGTTACCAAATATATATGAAACTTGAAACTTTAGTTTCGTAGTTGAGTTATCCTCTATGAGGAAAAATATGCGAGCACATTTTTGCTTGGTAACCTTGGTTGTGTTTCACGTGGAACACAACCAAGCAAACATAAAACCTTTTACTATATTTCCCAATATGAAAAAGACATTCTTCATTATTCTTTCCCTCGCAGTCTATTCCCTTGCATTGGACTGTGTCAACCTTGCAACCTTTGGACAGATAAACACTCTCCCAAACGCACGACCAGATAGTGCAAGCACATATACCCTGATTCGCACCTTAGTCGGCGAAGAGCTTATAGAAACATTCGTTCCTCGTTATAACACAAGGAAAATAGTATGGAATGGAAACACCCTCGAAAAAACGATTAATTACGAAGGTAGCGACATTGATTCTTTAAAAGTCAAAAGTACTGTTTCGCAATCAATCACCATTGAACGAGACGGTGATAAAATTTATGCCATCTACGGCGGCGAAGGATCCAAATACGCAGATACAACCTACATCAGTCAAGACTCTTCATACGGCAGTTCTTCTACTCGCGGTTATAAGAACGGCTCTAGTTACGAAACGAGTCGAGTTGAAAAAAGAGTTGTCAGGAACGACTCCCTCTTTGTCTTAAAATCATTCTTCGAAAGCGGCAGCGATTATTTTTCTCGTGGCTATGACGGATATCTTATCACCCATGATCCCGACAACAAAGATCAATGCATCGAAAAGATATACCACTTTAACGATGACGATTCCATGGATGTGAAAGACAACATTCTCAGTATCTATACCATTGAAGAAACGGACAATGGTTTTGTGACAACGCGAAAAATGGTTAACGACAGCACCATTTATAAAGTTTTCTACGTATATAATGAGATGACCACATCCATCCATCATAAAGTTCGCCCGGCAGTCAATTACAAAAAGGCAAAACATTTCGACCTCCTCGGCCGCCCCGCCAACAAAAAATATATCATGAGTGTTCCACGTGGAACATTCTAACCTATTTTTTATTCACACAAAATCCACATTTATCAAAAACTTATCCACGGATATTTTTAAAAAGTGAAAGGGCACCAGCCCTTTTTTCTTGTATTCACATTTCATAATACTAAATTATGTTCGGGATATTCCATAAAAAGAATGTTCCACGTGGAACAATGAGTTATAGAGAAAACAAAAATCAGCAGAACCTTTTGAACCAGTTCTTGACGGAACATGGTGTGCAGCTGTCCGAAGATGTACTCGGCAAGCTTTATGATTTTGCAGACTTGGTGGTAAATACCAAGCAGTTTGGTAACCTGATTTCGGCAAAGGACTCCGAGAAGTTCTTGAGCAGACACATCGCCGATTCCCTCGTTCCCTATATATATATAGTGAACGGTGGATTGCAAGACAATTCAACTCCGAATTCCTCACTCCTCAAAGCGACCGAAGGGAGCGACCTCATACCCCACACCTGTAAGTGGGCCGATATGGGTGCGGGGGCAGGTTGTCCGATTTTTCCGCTCGCCATCGTTATGCCCCATGTGGAATTCTTTGCAGTCGAACCCCGCCATATGCGCGTGGAATTCATGAAGTTCGCCAAGGAAAAACTGCACCTGGATAATCTGACCGTCGTAGGCAAGCGTTTCGAAACTTCGGGACTTGCCTATCTGGACTATGTGAGTTGCCGCGCCCTTTCGACTTTCGAAAACGACTGGGAACGTGCCCAGCCCGGTTTGAAGGGCGGTGGAAAATTCCTCACGCTGAAAAGTTTCAACAATATTGTTCACCTGGAAAATGATCCGGCAGTACACATATATAAATATGCACTCCCGCAGGAAGAACAAGTTTACGCCTTAGTCACTCGAGGTAATGAATGAGTAAAGTGATAGCAGTCTGCAACCAGAAAGGTGGCGTGGGCAAGACCACGACCGCTGTCAACCTGGCCGCCAGTTTTGCCGCATTGGAAAAGAAGACTCTCCTTATCGACATGGACCCGCAGGGTAACGCGTCGCAGGGTCTCGGCTACAACGAACTTCAGGATGTCGATATCCACGAAGTCCTGAACATGGCCGACAATCCGGACAATATTACCTACGACAACATCAAGGACGCTATCCTCGATACGAGCCTCGACTACCTCAAGGTCATCACCTCCGGCCCTGACCTTGCCGTCATGGAAATCGAACTGGTGAACGCCATGAGCCGCGAACGCCGTCTCGAACGCGTGATGAACGTATTGAAGCAGTCTTTCGAATTCATCATCATCGACGCTCCTCCGAGCCTGAACCTTTTGACGCTGAACGTGCTGACCGCAGCTACCAGCGTGTTGATTCCGGTGCAGTGCGAATACTACGCCCTGCAGGGTATGACCGAACTTTTCAAGACTATCCGCGAAGTCCAGAAGAACCTGAACGCAAACCTCAAGATCGAAGGTGCGCTCCTCACCATGTACGATTCCCGCCTGAGCCTCTGCAAGCAGGTCGCCGAAGAAGTACGTGAAAACTTGAGCGACACCGTCTTCCAGGCAATGATTCCGAGAAACGTGAAACTCTCCGAAGCTCCGAGCCACGGCAAGCCCGCCATCCTTTACGATGTACAGAGCAGTGGTGCACAAGCGTACATGAAACTCGCCGAAGAAATCTTGAACAAGGGAAAGTAGTAAATGGGTAAAAAGTCTTTCGCATTGGGTCGCAGCCTCGCCGATATCCTCAAGGACCATTCCGCTCCGACAGCTTCCGACATTCAACAGTCCAATCCACAATCCGGCGATAATAACGCCGAAAATTCCGAAACTGTTGATAACTCCCAGAAAGTCGTCGAAATCAGCGTCGACCTCATCGACCCGAACCCGTTCCAGCCGCGTAAGGTTTTCAGCGACGACGAACTGGTCGAACTTGCAGATTCAATCGAACAGCACGGCTTGATCCAGCCGATCGCCGTCCGCAAGGTGGGCGACCGTTACCAGCTCATCAGCGGTGAACGCCGTACCCGCGCAAGCAAACTTGCCGGACTCCCGACCATCAAGGCCCAGGTTTACGAAAACCTCGACGACAAGGCCATGGCCGAATGGGCTCTCATCGAAAACATCCAGCGCGTCGACCTGAACCCGGTCGAAGTCGCCAAGTCTTATCAACAATTGATCGATAATCACGGCTACACTCACGAAGATTTGTCCAAGATTGTGAGTAAGTCGCGTTCCGCAATTACTAACGCACTTCGCCTGCTCAAGCTGCCGCCCCAGGTACTTTTGTGGATAGAAGAAGGAAAAATTTCCGGCGGTGCCGCCCGCGCCCTCTGCAGCGACAAGATCCAGAACGCCGAAGAAATTGCCAAGCGCATTATCGAAGAAGGACTGAACGTCCGCCAGATCGAAGCGATTGCCCGCGGCGAAGAACCGAAGGTTGCCCAACCGGAACAGCCCGCACCGGCAGACGAAGACCAGCCTGAAGTTCACAAGCCCGAAGTCGAAACCAAGCCGAAGCCGGAACTCAGCGCCGATATGAAGCAGTTCGAGATGCGTCTCGAAACCTTCTTCGGTACTAAGGTCCAGCTGAACCCGAGTGCTTCTACCGAAACCAAGGGTACTATCGTCATCAACTATTATTCCATGGACGACCTCAACCGAATCCAGGAACTCATGGAAAATCGCTAAACGAAAATGAAAGGCAAGTACTACAAAGTCCAGATTATCCCGGAAGACTCCAAGGAAATCAAGAGCTACCGTGTCAACACGAAGTGGTTCCTCTTCCTGAAAATCTTCCTGGTCGTATTTGTAATCGGTTCCGGATTCCTCATCTACAATGCTGGCCGAATCACGAAGATTGTCGTGCAGCACGAAAAGATGCGCACCGCCAACGCCCAGCTGGCAAAGCAGAACGCCAACTACGAAGAACTCTTTTCGAGAATTGACTCCCTGTGGGTTCTGGAAGAACGCATCCAGAATATCCTGGGAACTTTCATCGAAAACGATTCGGGCGTCATCAACAGTCTCATTGACAAGAGCCGTTTCGCCCACACGCCTTCCGAAAAAATCGACGTCGATTACGAGGGCATCCACGGGTGGAAGTCCATGGAAGAAAAGAGCCGACTGGAACATATTCCGAACGTAATCCCGGTAGTCGGAATCGTGAGCAAGAAATACAACGAAGTCGACGACCACCTGGGAACCGACTTTTCGGCGCAGGTCGGAAACCCGGTTTTTGCATCGGGTAGCGGAGTCGTAGAATTCGCAGGTCCCAAGAACGAACTGGGCAACACGGTCGTCATCAACCACCAGAACGGCTATATAACCAGTTATTCCCATCTGAAAGACATCCGGACCCGCAAGGGCAGAAACGTCGGAAAGGGCGAAATTATAGGTACAGTAGGCAATACAGGTAACAGCAGCGCCCCGCACTTGCACTATTCTATCACAAAAGACGGCAAGGAAATGGACCCGGAATTATTTATTAACTATTAAAAAGTTACAAGCTTTTAGTTACCAGTTGCCGGAATATTTTTATAAATTCACTATAACTAAAACGAATTTTAATTCATGAGGAAAAAATGGCTACAAAGGAACAGGAAATTACCCAGATCGGCCACAGCGTGACCATCAAGGGCGACATCAGCGGCAACAGTGACGTCCGTGTCGCAGGAAACATCAACGGCAGCATCTCTATCGAAGGTGAGCTCATCGTCGAACGCCAGGGTTATGTCGAAGGCGAAATCAAGACGACCACCGCCGTTATTGCAGGCTCCGTCAAGGGTAACATCGACTGCTCCGACAAGCTTATCCTCGAAAGCTCTTCCCAGTACGAAGGCAACATCAAGACCAAGCGTCTTATCATCCAGGAAGGTGCCGTATTCCAGGGCAACTGCCAGATGAACATCAAGCCTGTCGCTGCAGAAAAGCCGGCTGCTCCCGTTGCTCCCAAGAAAGAAGTAAACGCTCTTCTTTAATCAAGAGCCAAATAAAGACTTAGTACCCTCTTAACAGAGGGTCTTTGTTTTTTAGTCAAAAAAGAGGAGAAAAATTCAAATCCACACCTATACTATTAAACATCATTTATTTATATAAATAGTAATGGTAATTGATAGGGTGAATAGTGGATAAAATTGTGAAAACGAAATCATAAGTCTTTGAGAGGCAAAAACTTATAAAACTAAAAAAAGAGAAAATAAATGTTGAAAACTTTCAATATGTTCACTTTTTTCAATGTTGATAAGTGTTAAAGTAGGGTTTTCAATGCCAATTCACAGACGATGCACCGAAATATGTTGAAAATGCTATGATTTTTGTCACATTTGGCAATAAAAAGGAAAAAATTAGAAACACAGCATAGATATAATAGTTATATTGTACAAACAAAATGTCATCAAAGATCCTTAAAATAGGTCAGATATCCGATATCCATATCGGTAATGGAGAAGAGCTCGTACAGGGAATCGATGTTTGTGCGAATTTCCGTAAGGCTCTCTATTCCAAGTCTATGCAGAACCTGGATCTTTTGGTGTTGTCTGGAGACCTTTCCGAAAATTCCGAGCCGGGCGCATATGAATATGTCGCCTCCCTCCTGAAGGATTGCAAAAGTCCTTATTGCATTATTCCGGGCAACCATGATGACCTCAACGTCATGCGGAAATATTTCGACATCGAATCCGTGATTCACGGTGACAGGTGTTTCTACCGCTACGACTTGAACGGCCGGACTATCTTTTTCCTGGATAGCGCCTGCGGAAATGTTTCACCGGAACAGTTGACTTGGCTCAAGGAAGAAGCTGCAAAGATCAAGGATGAAATCATCCTGTTCATGCACCATCCGCCTTGTTTCTGCGGTCACCGTTTCATGGACTTGCGCTATCATCTTGAAAACATGGTCGAAGTCCAGCAGGTTCTTGCAGATATCAGGAATCTGACTCACATCTATGTGGGCCACTACCATCACCAGTTCGAAGTGAACATGGGTCGCCAGGTTGTGCATGTCGCACCGGCAACTCAGTTCCAGATTGATCCCAACGTACCCTATTTTAATCTGAAAAGTGCCGCTCCCGGCTGGCAATTGATAGAATGGGGCGAAAAATTTGTAGAAACTACAGTTTATTTTGAATGAACCCCTTGAATTTTTAAAACTATTTGACTAAATTTGGGAAAAATTTGGCGGCTTAGCTCAGTTGGTAGAGCGTCGGAATCATAATCCGCAGGTCTGTGGTTCGAGCCCACAAGCCGCTAGTATTTTGAAAAAGAGGCTGATATGTCAAGACGAATCCTAAAAGTGGCGTTGTTGATGATCGCCTCTTTTTTCGTAGCTCCGGTGTTTGTCGCTTGCGATAGCGCCGACGATAACGTACCTGAAATGAACCAGGTGCAGGCATCCACTCCCAAGACCGTGCCTATCGTGCAGGTGGATGCATTCACGGCTCCCAACTCTTCGGAAATTACAGCCGAAAAGGCCAAGCTCTACGTGAAGGCAAGTGCCGCTCTCGTGGAACTCGGAGTCCGTTGGTCCGAACGTATCGACAAGGCAAGCGATACCGAAAAGATCCAGATTCTCAATGCCTACAATGTGGCCCGCGACCAGCTTTGCGCCCGCGTCGGTCTCGCCGGCATTGCCGAATACAACTGGATTACCACGGTCGCCGTGCCTGATCCGAAGAACAAGCCGACTTTCGAAGCAGCCGGCATGCGCACTGCAAATTAAGTTTTTTGCAGTAAGCAATTGCAAGTCTAGCCGTGCAAGCTCTTCAGTTCCGGAGAGTACATCTTGTAAAAATCCCTGCCGTGTTCCTTTACAAAGTAAAGCGCCATGTCGGCCGCACGGTACAGGTCTTCGAAGTTCTTACCGTGTCCGGGAAATACGGATAATCCTATTGAAAGCGAGACGTGCCTTTCTAAAGGTTCGCCTGCAAAAAGGTGTCTTGCTTTATCCGAAATCATTGCGGCAAGCTTAACAGCCGTTTCGGGCTTGATATCTCGCAAGTATACCATAAATTCATCGCCACCGATACGTCCTGCAATATACATTCCTTTGAATGATTTGTGCAGGATGTCACCGATTTCTTTTAGCACGCGGTCACCGGCGGCGTGTCCGAACTTGTCGTTCACTTCCTTGAATTCGTCCACGTCGATCATCATCAGGGCACCGCGTTCATCGCAGTGCTTTTTGATGGTGTCCGTAATTTCGCTTTCGGTTTCCTGCTTGTTCAAAAGTCCCGTGAGCGAGTCCGTCTTGGAACGTTTTTCGAGTTCCAGCTTGAGCGACTGGATTTCTGTCACGTTATTGATAAGCGCGATAATTCCGTTGACATTTCCGTTTTCGTCAAAGACGGGGCGCTTGATCAGCTCCAGGTATTCGACTCCGTCTTTACCTTGTTCCTTGATGACGTAGTTGGTGCCTTTGCCCGTGCGCAAAAGTTCCTTGTCAGATTCCATTGCCTTTTTGGCGTTTTCCTTGTCTTCGCGAATTTCGATATCCGTCTTTCCGCGAATAGTCCAGTTCGGGTCGCCTTCGGTATGCAAATGGTGCCAGTAGTGGGTTGCGAAAACGTACTTGCCTTCGGCATCTTTCAGGTAAATGTTCGACGGCAGTTCCTTCAGGATTTTTTCGACTTCGGAGAATGTGGCCGAGTCCTTGCCCCTGATTGTATTGTTGATTCGAAGCATGATCAGTTCTTTACGGAACGGTGGCTCGAAGTATTCGTTTGCACCAGCTTCAATACAGGGGATGTAGTCATCGGAATTTTCAACTGCAGAAACGGCGATGTTCGGAATGCCCACGAATCGCTTGTCTTCGTTCAGTTTTTTCTGCAGCCAGAATCCGCTTTGCTTGCACAGTTCCACGTTGAACAGAATAGCCGAAATATTGTCGTGCTGCTTGTCTACCAGTTGCAATGCCTCATTTTCGGAATCCACGTCAATAATGGGATATTCTTCCGAAAGCATGGCGCGGAATTTTTTCAGGGCTGGGTTATTAATTTGTACAAGAACGAGCTTACGTTTCGCGATAGGTTGAACGACCTTCGCGTCATCGATATTGGAAATATTTTCATTTTCAAGTATCTGCATGATCCCAACACTCTTTTTGTATAGATATATATATTTTTTTGTGGCGGTGGTCAAAAATCTATTCCAACTTGGAATAGATTTCCGGATTGCAACTGTAGAAGCGTCGGTGAGTCCATCCATACCAGAGTGCGGGCTTTTCGGCGATTCGTTTTTCGAGCCAGTGGTTGAACGCTTCGTTGACGCTGTTTCCTGTCGGAGTGATTTCTGTTGCATGCAGGATTTTTTCCGAAGCTGTTTCTTCGAGCCAGCAAATGAATACAGGAGTTTCCGGACGGTGCCTTAATAAAAAGTCCGGTAGCGGATTGACGTGTACTTTTTTTCCGAGGAACGTGGACGTGGCTGCACTTTCGATTCGGCTGTCCTGATCCATCAATAGGCAGAACAGTTTTTTTTCGTCTAGCAGTCGCAAGAATTCGCGCGGGTTTTTCGCATTCACGGAATAATTTACTTTGTCTACAGAACGGATTCTGTTTTCGACAATGCGGTTGAGAACTGCGGGCTTTAGCGGTATGTAGCTAGCCTTGAGCGGAATGTCTAGGCGGCAGAGCCACGGGCCAATGGCTTCGTAGTTACCATAATGTGCGGTCAAGAAGATTCCGCCTTTGCGCATCTTGTCCAGTACAGGTTCGCTACCGTCCGCAAGTTTGTATGTAATTAGGTTCTGCTTGAAGGGGTAGCTACTGAAATCCTGCGACAATCTTTTGAATGAACCGAAGTCAAAAAGGATCTCGCTGACGTGACGAGACAGGTTAGAAATAATTTGTTTGTATTCTTTAGTATAAATTACTTTAGACGGATTGGAGTGTACAAAGTTCAAATTAGCTTGTACGACATCTCGCTTCCAGCCTGATACAAGCAGGAGCCTGTAAATGATTTTCTCGAAAATGTAGCCGGGCTTGAACAAGGTGAGTTAGTCCTTGTCCGGTTTGGGCTTCTTTTTATTGGAGTCGTTGGCGGATTCACTGAAGGGAAATACGAACCGTCCGCGGAGAACGCAACCGGGTGCACCCGGATCGCATTCCTTTTTCCGCTTGTTGCAGAATGTATTTCTCAAATGTCTGCACTCGTAACTCATATATGGAATTATAGAAAAGAACCGATGAAAAAGAAAAATTGGCTAGAAATAACGCCTATGAATGGCTATAGCCAAAATAAATATGTTAATAGAGTGTTAATAAATTGATTATTATGTGGATATAAAACAGAAAAATGGAAAAAAGTGAAAAAAAATGAAAAAAAATGCGCAAAACCTCTTGACAATCGTCACAGAAAGTTCTATAATTGGCCTCACCCTCGAACGAGAGAGCTGAAGAGCTCAAACGAACGAGAACGGAGGCCCGCGAGGCCGCCGGGAAGATTGAAGGAATCGGAGATGTGCTTAGTGACGGGTCCAAGAGATTTCTTGGAATAGTCAATAATACGAACGTGATTAACGGGACCAAGACTTTAAAAATTAATGAAGAGTTTGATCCTGGCTCAGAACGAACGCTGGTGGCGTGTCTTATACATGCA